>JAUZEX010000203.1 GCA_030838815.1 Actinomycetota bacterium | reverse complement strand
TCATCTCCGGCGGCGTGACCATCTACCCGGCCGAGATCGAGGCGGTGCTGGTCAACCACCCCGGAGTCCTCGACGCCGCCGTCTTCGGCATCCCCCACGACGAGTTCGGCGAGCAGGTCAAGGCGGTCGTGCAGCCGGCGCCGGGCTACGAGCCGTCCGAGAAGCTCGGCGCCGACGTCCTGGCCTACGCCCGGGAGCACCTGGCCGGCTACAAGATGCCGCGCTCGATCGACTTCACCGACGAGTTCCCCCGTACCGAGACGGGCAAGCTGGTCAAGCGCTCACTGCGGGACCCGTACTGGACGGGCCGCCAGCGGGCGATCTAGTAAGGCCTTACCGGAGGCTGGTGAAGCCCCCAAGCAGGTGAAGCCCCCTAATTCTGCCCGCAGAGGCCGGCCAGGACGCTGTTGAGGTCGCCGCGGTCGACGACGTTGCTCTTCGGCAGGTCGGCCAGGGCCTTCAGCACACGGGCCTGCTCGTCGTCGGAGCGGGCGGAGTCGAGCAGGTCGAGGAGGAGGTCGTTGGCCGCGAACCGGTCGATGACCCCCGAGTGGGGCAGCTCAGCCAGAACGGAGCGCACCCGGTCGCCGAACTCGGCGGAAATGGTGGTGGTCATCGTGCCTCCCTAGTTGCCTCGGACCTGACCTGCCCCCGTTGGCTCGGAATATCGACCAACCCCCGGGATTCCTTAATTTGCCGGGGAGGGGCCGGGGACCTTCTCATCAACACCGACATGACCCGGTTGCTTCCTACTTTGCGCCGTCGGTGACGCGGGGTGGCGCCAGCCCGGCCAGCAACCGCAGAGCGGCGGCCTCGATCTGGTCGACGGCGGCGGTGAAGACGGCTTCGTTGGCCTTCGAGGGGGCGCGGTAGCCGCTCAGCTTGCGGACGAACTGGAGGGCGGCGGCCCGCACCTCCTCCGTGGTGGGCTCAGTGCCCCGCAGGGTCTTGATACTCCGGCACATGTCCCTCCAGCGTAGGGGGCCGCAGGCTGTCCCCGGTCCCGGCGTCGAAGAGGTAGACGTGGGCCGGATCGAACCACAGGTGGGCCGGCTCCCCTCGCCGGATCTGGCTGGCCGGGTCGATCGACGCCACCAGGAGCAGGCGGGCGGACTCCCGGTCGAGTTCGGCGGCCAGGCGGTTGAGCGGCTCGACCAGCTCCGGCGGAGCCCCGTACGGCACGTAGGCGTACTGCTCCGCTCCGAGCCACTCGACGACCTCCACCTTGGCCTCGAAGGTCACCCCCTTTTCCCGGACGGCCGGATCCACCAACGCCGCGTCCTCGAAGTGCTCGGGGCGGATGCCTGCCACTCCGGTCCGCGGCAATTCCCGCTCCCCGCCGGCCGGACTGTCCGGCCAGTACCCCTCGGGGAGATCGAACTCCACGAACGGAAGCCGCAGCCGCCGCCCTTCGAACGTCGCCGGAATCAGGTTCATCGACGGCGACCCGATGAACCCGGCCACGAACAGGTTCACCGGCCGCTCGTAGAGGGCCCGGGGCGTGTCGACCTGCTGGAGGACGCCCTTGCGCAGCACCGCCACCCGGTCCCCCAGCGTCATGGCCTCGACCTGGTCGTGGGTCACGTAGACGGTCGTGACCCCGAGGCGGCCCTGGAGCCGGGCGATCTCCGTCCGCATCTGGCCCCGCAGCTGGGCGTCGAGGTTCGACAGCGGCTCGTCGAAGAGGAAGGCGTCGGCCTCCCGGACGATCGCCCGCCCCATGGCCACCCGCTGCCGCTGCCCGCCCGACAGCTGGCTCGGTTTGCGCTCGAGATGCTCGGTCAGCTCGAGGACGGCCGCCGCCTCCTCCACCCGGTGGCGCACCTCGTCGTCGGACAGCTGCCGCAGGCGGAGCGGGAAGGCGATGTTCTCGAACACGGTCAGGTGGGGGTACAGGGCGTAGTTCTGGAACACCATGGCCAGGTTGCGGTCCCGGGGCGCCACGTCGTTGACCACCCGTTCCCCGATCCGGACGACGCCGTCGGTGACGTCCTCGAGGCCCACGATCATGCGCAGCAACGTCGACTTCCCGCACCCTGACGGACCGACCAGGATCATGAACTCGCCGTCGGCGATCTCCAGCGACACGTCGTTGACGGCCGGGTAGCCGTCGCCGTAGCGCTTCACGACGTGTTCCAGCGTGATGGCGGCCATCCTCGTCCCCCTTATCCCATCATCCCTTCACCGCGCCGGAGGTGAGCCCGGCCACGATGCGGCGCTGGAACACGAGCACGATGGCCACCACCGGGATCGTCACCACCACGGCCGCGGCGGCGATGGCCGCCGTCGGCTGCTCGAACTGCGACGCGCCGGTGAAGAACGCGAGGGCGGCCGGCACGGTGCGGGCCCGGCCGGTCGAGGTGAGGGAGATCCCGAACACGAAGTCGTTCCAGGCGAAGAAGAAGGTGAGGATGGCGGCGGTGAACACGCCGGGGGCGGCGAGGGGCACGATGACCTTGCGGAAGGCCTGCCACGGCGTGGCGCCGTCGACCTGGGCCGCCTGCTCCATCTCCCACGGGATCTCCCGGAAGAACGCCGTCAGCGTCCAGATCGACAGCGGCAGCGTGAACGACAGGTAGGGGATCACGAGGCCGGGCCAGGTGTCGTAGAGCCCGACGGAGCGCCAGATGTCGAACAGCGGCCCCACCAGGGAGATGGTGGGGAACATGGCGATGCCCAGCGCCACCGACAGGATCAGCTTCTTCCCCGGGAAGTCGAGCCGGGCGATGGCGTAGGCGGCCAGGGTGGCCAGGACCACCGACAGGACGGTGGCGATGACGGAGATGCCGATCGAGTTGCGCAGGGCGCTGGTGAACAGGTCGGTGCGGAACACCGTGCGGTAGTTGCGCAGCGTCGGCGCCGTGGGCCAGAACCGACCGTCGTTGATGTGATCGCCGCCCTTCAGCGACAGGGAGACGAGCCACAGCAGGGGGACGAGTGTCCACACGACGATGAGGGCGGGCCCCGTCACCTTCAGGAGGCGGAGGCGACCCACGGTCAGCCTTCCCCCCGGGCCCGGGCCAGGTCGACGCCGAACCCTTTGATGAACAGGACCGCGATCAACACGACGGAGGCGAAGAGGACGACGGAGACGGCCGAGCCGAGCCCGAGGGCGGTGCGGGTGATCGTCTGGCGGTAGGCCAGGAACGACACGGTCTCGGTGCCCGCCGCGCCGTTGGTCATGACGAAGACGGTGTCGAAGACGCGGTAGGCGTCGAGGGTCCGGAACAGCAGCGCCACCATGATGGCGCCCCGCATGTTGGGGAGCGTGACCCGGAAGAGCCGCTGCCTCCTCGTGGCGCCGTCCACCTCGGCCGCCTCCAGCAGCTCCCGGGGGACCTGGGCCAGGCCGGCCAGCAGGAGCAGCGACATGAACGGCGTCGTCTTCCAGATCTCGGCCAGAGAGATGACGAACAGCGCCGAGCCCCGGTGCCCGAACCAGGCGAAGGTGCCGAGGCCGAAGACGTGGTTGACGAAGCCGGTGTCGAGGGCGAAGGCGTAGCGCCAGGCGAAGGCGGCCACGACGGTGATGATCCCGTAGGGCACCAGGATGGCGGTGCGGATCAGGCGCCTGCCGAACAGAATGTGCTGCATCACGGAGGCGAAGCCGAAGCCCACCACGAGTTCGACAGCCACGGTGACCACCGTGATGGCGACGGTGGTGAGCACGTCGCTCCACCAGAGGTGGTCGGTGAGCACGACGCCGTAGTTGGCCAGGCCCACGAAGTGACGCCCGGCGGGATCGGTGAGCCGGTAGCTGTAGAGCGACAGCCACACGGCCCGGGCCAGTGGATAGGCCGTGACACCGACCATGGCCACCAGCGCCGGGGCCACCAGCGTCCAGCCGAGCCGCCGTTCGGCCCGGGTCCGCTCGCTCATGCCGCCTGTCCCCACGGGACGGGGAGCCGGCTTCCGGACGGGGGCGGTCGCCGTCGTCACCGCCCGCCTCCTGCGGGGCGCAACCTGCGTTCAGGAGTCGCGCCAGGCGCGACTGGCGAACGCAGGTTGGACGAGGTGTGGGTGGCGGGCGCCGTCACAACAACACTTTGTCGTGGAGGACGCCGGTGACGAGCCGGTCGGCCGCCGCCGGCGTGCGCTCCGGACGGACGGAGGCCGGCGGATGGAAGGTCCGGACGACGGCGGTGCTGACGTCGGTGTAGTAGGGCGTCTTGGCCCGGGGGGCGGCGTCGCCGATCGATTCCCGGATGAGGTCGGCCATCGGGAAGACCCGTCGCACCTCGGCGTCGTCGTACACGGCGGCCCGGGCGGCCGGGTTCTTCGACTTGAGCATGTAGCGCCGCTGGCTGTCGACCGTGGTCAGGCAGCGGACGGCGTCGACGGCGAGGCCGGGGTGGCGGGTGAAGGCCCCGACACCGATGTCGATGCCCCCGAGCGGCGGCCGGCTGGGCCGGTCCGGGTCGACCCGGGGCCAGCGGGCCCAGCCCATGTCGGCCAGCACGGCGCGGTCGAGCGATCCCGACGCCACCGCCTCCGACGCCGCGCCGTAGACGTAGGCCCAGTTGGTCATGAACCCGCCCCGGGGACTCTGGAAGGCGGCCCGGGCCCCTTCCTCCTCGGCGGTGGCCAGGCCCGGGTCGGCGGCCCGGGAATGGGCCAGGCGGGCGATGACCTCGGCCGCCCGGTGGCCGGCGGGGCTGTCGAGGGTCGGACGGGCGTCGCGCCCCGCCTCGGGGCGGTCGAGCACGGCGCCGCCGGCCGAGGCGACAAGAGCGCTGATCAGCACCATGTAGCCCTCGTAGCGGGCCCCCTGGACCTCCGTCGTGGTCCCGGCCTTCTCGGCCCCGGCGATGATCTCGTCCCAGGTGACCGGGCTCCGGGCCGGGTCGAGGCCGGCCCGCGCCGCGGCCGACTTGCGGTACCAGAGGAGCTGGGAGTTGGCGTAGAAGGGGGCGGCCACGAGGCTTCCGTGCCAGGTGGCGCCCTCCACCGGGCCGGTCAGCACCCCGGCGGTGAAGCCGGGCGCCTCGTCGGCCGTGAACGGGCGGAGGAAGCCCGCCTCGGCGAACTCGGCCACGAACGGCGGATCGAGGCTCATGATGGCGATCGAGCGGTCCTTCGCCGCCAGCCGGCGGACCAGCTGCTCCCGTTGCGCCGAGGCGTCGTTGGGCAGGGTCGACACCGTGATGCGGTACCGGCCGCCGGCCGCCGCGGTGCAGGCCGCGGCCAGTTCGGCCTGACCGCCGTTGTCGGGGTTGATGTACCAGCCGAGGACGGGCGTCGCGGCCCTCCCCCCACCCCCGCCGCAGGCGGCGAGCAGCCCGCTCGTGAGAGCGAGAACAATGGCGACGGAGAGAGGGCGACTCGTAGCGGCAGGCTACCAGGAAACGCTCGCACCCCTGCCCGGCCCCCGAATGCCGCCACCCCGGACGCTCGAGGCCGTAGGTTGTGGCCCGCATGGACACCCGTTCCGCCGGGCTCGCCGGCCCCCGCACCAGCGAAGAGATCCGGTGCCCGTCGTGCTCCCGGCTACTCGTGCTGCGATCCGGCCCAGCCATCACGCCGCACCTGGCCCACCGCCCCCGCCAGTCGTGCCGCAACCGGCCCGGCCGACCGCGGTCGAGCCCGATCCGCCTGGAGCAGCTCACGCTGTTCGAGCTCGAGCCGCTTGTCGCCGTGCCCGTCGCCGGCCATCCGGGCCCCTCCGGCCCTGTTGCGCTCCGTCACCCCGGCCCTGACCCGGCGGTCGGGTTCGGCGAGCCCGGTTCGGGCGAGCCGGGGTACGGCCAGCCGGCCGGGATCCGGACGGTACAGCCCGCTCGGCGGCCCCGTCGTCGGCGCCGGGCCTGGCTGCCGCGGCTGATCCGCTGGCTCAAGGGTCGACCCCGCTAGCGGGCGACGGTCACGCGGACCGGCGTTCCTCGGTCTTCACCCCTGAAACTCGAGGCAACGCCGGCCCGCGGATCTCGGTGGTCAGCCGGGCCAGATCTGGGTGGCCCGCCGCCGCCAGCTCTTGAGGGCCTCGCGGGCGAGACCGGCCAGCACCACCAGGACGGAGGCGGCCAGCGGGTCCCAGCGGTTGACGGGAAAGACCTTGGGGGTCGAGATGATGGTGGCCGGGAAGGCCGACTCACCCGCCGACCCCTGCAGCCCGGCCAGGGAGCGGCTCACCGCCTCCGACTGGGTCATCGCCGACGCCGAGCCGGTGGACACCAGGGGCGCCGCCGCCAGCTCCTGGACCCGGCCCGACCGGGCCGGAGTGGCCGTCTTCACCGCCGGCGCTCTGTCCCCGGAACCGAAGAGGTCGCCGAACGTCGACAGCCCCGCTCCCGGCACGCCCAGCGACGCGACCGGCACGTCGGCCACGGTGGGCCCGATCGGCCCGTCAGGTGACATGTCGAACGAGCCGTCACCCGCGGCAGGGTCCCCCGCTCCGGGGTCAGCGGCCGGGCCGGCGTCGGGAGCAGATGTGGAGTCGCCGGGAACCTGCTCGACCTGGATGGGGTTCGATCCGGGGTCCGGGGACGAGCCGGAGCCGGTTGACCCGCCGGAGCCCGAAGGTCCGCCGGTCGACGTGTCGGGCGACACCGTGCCGCCCTGGACGGTCGTCGAGGTCGTCGGGCCGCTGCCGCGCCCACCGGTCGTGGTGGTCGTCGAACCCTTCCCGCCCTTGCCGCCGCCCTTTCCGCCGCCGCCCTTCCGGGTCGTGGTGGTGGTGCCGGTGCCGCCCTTGTCCGTCGTCGTGGTGGTCGAGCCCTTGCCGGTGGTGGGCGGCGTCGAACCGCCGCAGCCGCTGTTCCCGGTGGCGGTCGCCGAACCCTGGCCGCCGTTGTCGGCCGCCGTCGTGGCCTGCGGGTCGTGGGCCGCAGCCGTCGAAAGCTGCGGGTCCTGACCGGCCGCCGCCGACGGCTGGCTGCCCGTCGTGTCAGCCGCCGCCACCGAGGCGTGACCCTTCCCGGTCGTCGGCGTCGAGCCCTTCCCCGTCGTCGACGTCGTGTCCTTGCCCGTCGTCGAGGTGGTGGAACCCTGACCGCCCTTGCCCGTCGTCGACGGCGTGGAGCCCTGACCACCCTTGTCGGTCGTCGTCGTGGTCGACCCGCCGCAGCCGCCATCCTTGCCGGTGGTCGGCGTGCTGCTGCCACTGTCCTTGCCCGTGGACGACGTCGAGCCTCCGCCGTTGGCGGCGGCGACCGACATCGATTGATCGGCGCAGGACGGCGGACCGCCGACCTCGCTGGCGGCGCAGGGCGCGGGGGCGAGCTGGCGCCCGTCCGGCGAGGCACCGGCGACGGCGTAGACCAGCATGCCGGCGCAGGCGACGGCGAGCATGGCGGGCACTCGTTGGCGATGCGAGCGAAGCGGCATGGGAGACCTCCGGCCGCGAAGGAGCGCGGGCGTTCTCGGGAAGAAGAGCGCCGCAGGGCCCCGAACCGTTACTCCCGTCACCCAATTGTCATGAACGTTCCGGCCGACGGGCCCGCCTGACGCCCCGGTTACCGAAAGGCCAACAAGTCCGACATTTGCCGCCAAGGCGGAGGAAGGCCGCGCATCGGCACCGAACACTCGTCCCCGTCAACGCCGGCCTCGTCGCGTCGCAACGGGAGGATCACCTTGAGGACTCGCACACTCCGACGCATCGCCGTGGTGGGGGCCGTGGGAATCGCACTGGCCGCGCCGTTGCTCACGACGGCCAGCGCCCGGGCTGCATCCGGCTGCCGGAGCGGCAACCCGCTGGCCAACGTCTGGAGTCCGGGGCGGTTGAAGGTCCTCAGCAACTGCAAGACGGTCAGCGGCACCATCGTCGCCTCCGACGTCCAGGCCGACGGCGACGGCCACTACTACCTGCGGGTCGACAAGCAGTACGCCGGCATGCTCAACAAGGCGAACAAGGCCGTCCACGGCGGGACGCTCATCCTCGAGATCGTCCCCGCCGACCAGCCCGGCTGCATCAAGGGACACAAGGTCAAGGACGGCGTCTGCACCGGCGCCCACCTGGCCCGGCCGAAGATCGGGCAACACGTCACCGTGACCGGCCCGAACGTGTGGGACTCCTTCCACGGCTGGAACGAGATCCATCCGGTGTGGGCCATCCACTAGACCAGCGGCCATGCCGAACGTCCGCGGGCCCGGGGCTGGTGTCTCAACGGTCTATGTCGCCAGCCCGCTGGGGTTCAACGAACCGGGTCGCCACTGGGCGGCCGAGGTCCTCCACCCGGCGCTGGCCGCCGCCGGGTGGGCGGTGCTCGACCCCTGGGTCGACGAGGCCGGCGCCGTCGCCGCCACCCTGGCCCTGCCGCCGGGACCGGCCCGCCTCGAGGCCCTGGCCGGGATGAGCCGCACCATCGGCGCCCGCAACCGCCGGCTCCTGGCCGAGGCCCGCGCCGTCCTCGCCGTCCTCGACGGGCCCGACGTCGACTCCGGCACCGCGGCCGAGATCGGCTGGGCCGCCGCCTCCGGCGTCCCGGTGATCGGCCTCCGCACCGACTTCCGGCTCGCCGACCACGAGGCGGCCCGGGTGAACCTCCAGGTGGAAGACTTCATCGTCGTCTCCGGCGGCATGCTCGTCTCGTCTCTCGACGCCGCCGTCGCCGCCCTCCAGGTCCTCGCCGCCCGGCTCGCCTGACGGCCGCCGGCCCGCCCGGGGCGGGCACCGTACACCGCAACCGGTTGTGCCCACACGGCATCGACGGCCGTGAATGCCACGCTCACCGCAACGTGTTGCGCGGCGTGGCGGCCAGTGCCGGCGCGCTTGCCGGACCGACCGGTCAGTGCAACGTGTTGCGTTCCGGGACGGCCCGGATGGCGGCCAGGAGGTCGTCGAGGGCGGCGAGGGAGTGGCCGGAGAGGAACGTGTCGACGTGGGGGAGGGCGGCGGCCATCCCGGCCACCAGCGGCCGGTAGGCGGTGCCGGCCGACCGGGGGTTGACCCAGATGATCCGGTGGGCCAGACGGGCGAGGCGGGCCATCTGCTCGCCGAGGAGGGACGGGTCGCCGGTCTCCCAGCCGTCCGACACGATCACGACGATGGCGCCCCGGGCCGTGCCCCGCCGGCCCCACCCGTCGTTGAAGGCGGCGAGGGCGGCGCCGATGCGGGTGCCGCCCGACCAGTCGGGGGCGGCGGCGGCCGCCCGCCGGAGGGCGTGGTCGGGGTTCGTGCCGGCCAGGGACCGGGTCAGGCGCGTCAGCCGGGTGGCGAAGACGAAGGCCTCGGCCCGGGCGGCCCGCACCGCACCGTGGAGTAGGTGGAGATAGGCCCGGGCGTAGGGCTCCATCGACCCCGACACGTCGGCGATGAGCACCAGCCGCCGGGGCCGGGTCTTGGCCCGGCGCAGGATCTGCTCCACCGGGTCGCCGCCGGTGTGGCGGGCCTGCCGCAGCGTTGCCCGCAGGTCGAGACGCCGGCCGAGGGGATGGCGGAGGTGCCGGCGGCTCCGCCGGCGCGGGAGGGCCAGCGGCAGGGCGGCGATGAGGTCGGCGAGCGCGGCCAGTTCCTCGGGGGTGCAGGCGGCGAAGTCCTTGGTGGCCAGCCGTTCGGCGGCGCTGGCGGCAGCCAGGACCGCGTCGGTGCCGCCCGGTTCGCCGGACGGGCCCGCCGTCTCGGCGGCCGGGATCGGGGCCGGGGCGTCGCGCCGGCGGTCGCCGGCATCGTGTCCGGCCCCCGGCGGCGGGCGGTTGCGGTCGGGGGTGGCGGCCGGCGGCGGGGGCCGGCTGGAGTCGCCCCGGTGGCCGGCCACGTCGACGAGGCCCCGGAAGACCTCGTCGAACACGGCGTCGAAGGTCTCGATCTGGTCCCAGCCGGTGAGGAGCGTCACCCGTCCGGCCCAGTACACCTCGTCGACGGTCACCGGCCGGGCCAGGGTGACCGCCCGGGCGAAGCGCCCGCTCCGCTCCGGGGTGACCGGGACCCCGGCGGCGTGGAGCAACTGCCCGAAGGCGGCCACCACCTCGGCCAGGTCCACCCTCGCGGCCAGCCCAGCCGCCTCCGTCACCGGCTGCACCCCGCCCCGGCCCGAACCGGCGTGCGTGTACCGGGATACAGCGGAAAACGAACGCCGGTTGGCCGCCGCCCGTCCACCGACATGGTCAGGCGCCGGCCACC
>JAUZEX010000197.1 GCA_030838815.1 Actinomycetota bacterium | reverse complement strand
TGGGCGCGATTCTCGTCAACCGCACGGCGGCCTACGCCTTCGCCGGCACCTACGACAACGATCTGAGCCACCAGGTCTTCCTGGCCCGCGGGACCGACGGCCGGTGGGTGCGCCGGACGCTGCCGTGTCTGGTCGAGCATGTCGCCACGATGCGCGACAAGGACGTCCTGCTGGCCGCGTGCCGGCCGGCCGGGCCCGGGGACGGGGTGGAGGTGTACACCTCCTCTGACGGCGGGCGGAGCTGGGCGGTGGTGTGGAAGCAGCCGCTGCCCGGCCGGCTGGCCGACATGGCGATCAACGACGAGGCGGTGTTCGTGGCCGTCGACAACGGCGACGTCCTCGTCACCCGGGACAACGGCCACAGCTTCTCGACGGTCGTGCGTGCCGGCGAGCGCCCCACCGTCTCGTTCACCAGCAACAAGCACGGCATCGTCGTCGGAGGCCGTGAGCCCAACCGCCACGTGCTCGTCACCCGCGACGGCGGCCTCACGTGGCAGCCGATGACCCTCCCGGCCGGCTAGGCGGGCCAGCCGCGGCGCTGGCGGAAGCGGGCGTAGCGCCAGAGGTGCTCGAGGGCGGTGACGGCGCGGTTGGCCGAGGGGTAGCAGTAGCGGCCGGTCTCCCGGACGGCGGCCGGGCCGGGGTTCGACGGGTCGGTGACGCCGAGCTCGGTGGCGGTCAGCACCGGCTTGCCGGTGGCGGCCGAGGCGGCGGCGGCCGCGTCGGCGAAGCGGCGGTCCTGGCGCTCGTGGAAGGCGACGATGCGCTCCAGGCCGTGGTCGGGATAGAACCGGCCGTCGCGCAGCAGGCCGGCGCTGTTGGACTGGATGCCGAGCCCGAGGTAGACGACGGCGTCGACGGCGGGATGGGCCGCCACCAGCTCCAGCACCTCGGGGACGGTGTCGCGGCTCTCGCCGCCGGCCATGTCGACGGGGTTGGCCCGGCTCCACCGGGGCGGCAGCCTGGTGTCGATCGCCGCCCGGAGGTCGTCCGGGAGCGGCATCAGCCGCAGCGACGAGGCGGCCAGGGCGTCGGCGGTCATGACGCCCCACCCGCCGGCGGTGGTGACGACGACCGTGTTGGGCCCCTTCGGCAACGGCTGCGTGGCGAACGTGGCCGCGACGTCGAACGCCTCCTCCACCGTCGCGGCCAGGGACACCCCGGCCTGACGCACGGCGCCGGCGAAGATGCGCTGCTCCCCGGCCAGCGCCCCGGTGTGGGACGCCGCCGCCTGCTGGCCGGCGCCGGTCACGCCGCCCTTCACCAGCACGACCGGCTTCTCGGCCGTCACCGCCCGCAGCCCGTCGAACACCGCCCGCCCGTCCGCCGAGTGCTCGAGGTAGGCGAAGGCGACCCGGGTGGCGTCGTCGTCGCGGTACCAGCGCAGGTAGTCGGTCACGGTGACGGCGGCGGCGTTACCGGCGCTCACCGCCCGGGCGATGCCGACGCCGCTCTGGTTGGCGTAGTTCATGAACGACGAGGTGGTGTTGCCCGACTGGCTGGCGATCGAGATCGACCCCGCCACCGGGTACGGTCCGACGATCTGGGCGCACAGCCCGGCCGGCGTCGACACGAGCCCCTGCCCGTTGGGGCCGGCCAGCACGATGTCGAGCTTGTCGGCCAGCGCCACGAGCTCCTCCTCGGCCCGGCGTCCGTCGGGCCCCGCCTCCCGGTAGCCGCCGGAGACGACGTAGGCGGCCTTGACGCCCTTGGCGGCGCAGGCCCGCAGCACGTCGGGATTGGCCCCGGCCGGTGTACAGACGAGGGCCAGGTCGGCTTCACCGGACGGGAGTTCCTCGACGCCGGTCGCCGTCGCCAGGCCCAGGATCTCGCCCCCGTCGCGGTTGACGGCGAAGACCTTTCCGGCGAACCCGGCGGCCAGCAGGTTGTGCAGGGCGACGAAGCCGAACTTGGCCGGGTGGCTCGACGCCCCGACCACGATCACGCCCCGGGGCTCGAACAGATGGCGCAGCCGGACGTCGGGCGAAGAATTCAACCGTCGAGCTCCACCAGCGCGTCGACGGCCAGGGGCACCCCGCCGGAGACGATCAGAGGGTTGAGGTCGATGGACCGGATGCGCTCGTCGCCCTCGCCGAGGGCCGAGAGGCCGAGCAGGATCTCAGCCAGCGCCGCCCGGTCGACCGGCGGCTCGCCCCGCACCGGCCCGAGGAGCGCCTGGTTCGACAGCTCATCGACCAGGTCGTCGGCGTCGACCCTGTCCAGCGGCGCCAGCCGGAAGGCGACGTCGCCCAGCGCCTCGGCCAGCACCCCGCCGATCCCCAGCATGACGCAGGGCCCGAACTGGTCGTCACGCACGAACCCGGCAATGAGCTCCCGGGCCCCCGACACCATGGCGCCCACCAGCAGACCGACATCGCCGTCTTCGGGGCGGGCCGCGGCCAGCAGTTCGAGTGCCGCCCCTTCCACCGCCGCCCGGTCGCGCAGGCCTAGCTTCACCAGCCCCCGCTCGGTCTTGTGGGCGATGACCGCGCCGCAGAGCTTGACCACGACCGGGAAGCCGATACGCTCCGCCGCCTCGGCGGCCTCTGCGGCCGTG
>JAUZEX010000195.1 GCA_030838815.1 Actinomycetota bacterium | reverse complement strand
GTTGGTGGCGGCGGACGGAGGGATCTTCGCCTTCGGCGACGTGACGTTCTACGGCTCGACCGGCTCCCTCAAGCTCAACAAGCCGGTGGTGGGGATCGCCCCGACGCCGACCGGGAAGGGCTACTGGATGGTGGCGTCGGACGGGGGGATCTTCTCCTTCGGCGACGCCGCCTTCTTCGGGTCGACGGGATCGATCAAGCTCAACAAGCCGGTGGTGGGCATGGCCCCGACCCCGACCGGGAAGGGCTACTGGCTTCTGGCCTCCGACGGCGGGCTGTTCAGCTTCGGCGACGCCGCCTTCTACGGCTCCCTCCCCGGCTCCGGCATCAGCAGCCCGGCGGTGGCCATGCGACCCACCCGGACGGGCGGCGGCTACCTCATCGTGGCCGCCACCGGCGCCGTCGTGAACTACGGCGACGCCCCCGTCCTGGGCGGCGTTCCCGACGCCGTACCCGGCTATAAGGGCGGCATCGCCGGCCTCGACGTCAAGGCCGCCCCCGCTTCTTCCAGCACCACCCAGTCGACGCGCTAGATCCGGGCCAGAAAGCCGTCCCGGCCCGGGGGGAATCGCGCCGGACGGTGACGAATATGACTTTGTCCGTCGTCAGAGTTGTCCGGCGCGGTCACCTTCGCCCGAGTCGTCCCCCTCGTTCGGTTCGGGCAGTTCGGCGGCTGTCGCTGCAAGTTGTTTCGGCTGTGCCTCTCCCGCAAGGCGCCGCCGCAACCGGGAGGCACCATCAACCGAGGTCACCGGACCGTGGCTGGAGGGCGCAGGGCGCGCCGTCCGGCGCTCGCCGCCGCTCTCGTCGGGCTGGTGCTGGCCGGCGCGGGGCTGGTGCCGGCGATCGCCACCGACAAGTCGACCGGGCCCCGCCGCGTTGCCGCCCGTACGACCCCGGTGTCCGACGGCCTCGACCGGCTGGTGGTGCGGATGACCACTCCGGCCGGGCGCGACGCCGAGAACTCCCTGGCGGCGTCGGTCGGCGGCCGCCACGCCGGCCGGGTGCGGCCCGGCGTGTTCGACGTCGACGTGCCGCAGGGGCAGGGCCAGGCGGCGGCCAAGAAGCTCAGGCAGAACAGCACGGTGGCCCATGTCGAGGCCGACGTCCGCTTCCGGTCGGCCGAGATGCCGCCGGCCAACACCGCGCCGCTGATCCCGTCCAAGGCGGGCACCGGCTCCGACGCCGGCGCCAGCCCGCCGCCGGTCAACGAGCGCTGCTTCTCCGGCTGTGCCCTGACCTTCGACGGCGGCACGACCTCCCGCATCTACAGCCAGTCCGACTTCATGCACATCGGCGCCGCCGACGCCTGGGCGGTGACCCATGGCGACCCCAACATGCTGGTGGCCGTGGTCGACACCGACGTCGACGCCACCCAGCCCGACCTGGCCGGCAAGGTCATCGTCGGCGCCAACTTCTCCGGCGACAACACGCCCGACCCCGAGGGGCACGGCACCGCCGTGGCCGGCCTCATCGCCGCCACGCCCAACAACGGCGTCGGGATCGCCGGGCTGGGATGGAACACCAAGGTGCTGTCGGTGCGGGTCCTCGACAGCCAGGGCGCCGGCTTCGCCAGCACCATCGCCAAGGGCATCCACTACGCCGCCGACTATCCCGGGGTCAAGGTGATCAACCTGTCCCTCCAGCAGGACCCCAACTGCCAGGCGGCCGACAAGACCCTCTGCCCGAAGACGTCGACCCCCCTGCAGGACGAGATCAAGTACGCCCAGAGCAAGGGGATCCTGGTCGTGTCGGCGGCGGGCAACCAGCCGCTCAGCGACCCCAGCTACCCGGCGGCGTACGACGGCGTGCTGTCGGTGGCGGCGGTCGACGGCACCGACGACACGCTGGCCAAGTTCTCCCGCCGGGGCCCCTGGGTCGACATCGCCGCTCCCGGCGTCGGCGTCCTCACCCTGGCCACCCCCTGCACCGACGGGAACTGCTGGGTGACGCCCGACGGCACGTCGTTCGCCACCCCGATCGTCTCCGCCGCCGCCGCCCTGGTGTGGGCGGCCAACCCCGGCCTCACCGCCCCGCAGGTGGCGGCCCGGCTGATGGCCACCGCCGACCCCATCGCCGGGACGGGCACCGACTTCAGCAACGGCGAGGTCAACGTCGGCCGGGCAGTGGGCAGCGCCCTGGCCGGGCCGCTCTCAGCCACGCCCGGGGCGGCCGCGATCTCGGCCACGTCGGCCCTCCCCCTGGCGACGGGGAAGGGCTACTGGCTGGCGGCGTCCGACGGCGGGATCTTCAGCTACGGCAACGCCACGTTCCTCGGCTCGACCGGCGGCACCGCCCTCAACCGGCCGATCGTCTCGCTGGCCGCCACGCCGACCGGCAAGGGCTACTGGCTGGTGGCGTCGGACGGCGGGATCTTCGCCTTCGGCGACAGTGGTTTCTGGGGCTCCACCGGGTCCCTGACCCTCAACAAGCCGATCGTGAGCATGGCGGCCACGCCGACCGGCAAGGGCTACTGGCTGGTGGCGTCGGACGGGGGGATCTTCGCCTTCGGCGACGCCGTATTCAGGGGCTCCACCGGAGGCCTCAAGCTCAACAAGCCGATCGTCGGAATGGCGACGACGGCGACCGGGCGGGGGTACTGGCTGGTGGCGTCGGACGGGGGGATCTTCGCCTTCGGCGACGCCCGCTTCTTCGGTTCGACCGGCAACCTCAAGCTGAACCGGCCGATCGTCGACATGGCCTCCTCGCCCGACGGGGACGGCTACTGGATGGTGGCCTCCGACGGCGGGGTCTTCGCCTTCGGCGGCTCGCAGTTCTACGGCTCACCGGCCGGCACCACCGTCGGCAGCATCGTCAGCCTGGCCGCGACCCCGACCGGCAACGGCTACTGG
>JAUZEX010000192.1 GCA_030838815.1 Actinomycetota bacterium | reverse complement strand
GGCGTGAACCTGTACCCGGCGGAGGCCGAGATGGCCCTGGCCCGGCACCCGGCGGTGGCGGACGTGGCCGTCATCGGCGTCCCCCACGCCGACATGGGCGAGGCCCTCCACGCCCTCGTGGTGCCGGTGCCCGGCATGGCCCGGCCCACGGCTGGCGATCTCGACGCTTTCTGCCGGGAGCGCCTGGCCGCCCCGAAGTGCCCCCGCTCCTACGAACTGGTGGAGACCGTGGGCCGCAACACCATGGGGAAGGTGGACAAGCGGGCGCTGCGCCGGCCCTCCTGGCCGACCGACCGCACCATCGGCGGCTAGGGCGCCGGCGCGGACCGAGTTGTCTCGCCTTTCGGACCTTCCGGGAGGAGGCGCAGCATCACGCGGCCGACGGCGTCGGCCACCGTGCGCCGGCCGGCCCGCTTCCCGAACAGGTCACCGGCCAGCCACGACATGGCTGCGGCGTTGGCGGTGCCGATGGCCGTCCGGGCGGCCAGATCGCTGACCGCCGACGCCTTGCGGGCCGGTGCGTCCGGGCCGTTCACGTAGCGGGAGAGGTCCCGCACGTGCTCCTCGACGAACTCGGCCCAGGTCTGGGCGATCTCCGGTGTCGAGCCCGGCGCGGCCAGGAAGAACAGGCGGGCCTTCTCCGGGCAGGCGGCGTACCACTCGTAGACGAGCCGGACGACCTCGGGCAGGGATCCGGGCGGGGCGCCGCCGTGGCCCGTGATGTTGGCCACGTCCCCGGCCACCGACCGGACGCACTCGGCGAAGAGCTGCTCCTTGGTCGAGAAGTGGTAGTAGAGCGCCCCGGGCCCCATCCCGCACTCCTCGGCCACCTCGGCCATCGTCGCCCCGGCCAGACCCTTCCGGGCGAAGACCCGGATGCCGGCCTGCACCACCTCGTCGACCCGGGACGGGCGGTGCGCCGGCCGCCGCCGCGCCGCCGCCGGTTCAGGATCAACGTTCACGGGCCAACCGTCACTGGGCCTCCGGGTTGCGGCAGTATGGTCGCCTCGACGATACAAGACCCGTCGCGCCACAGGACCGGTCTGCGGGGAGGGGACCCGGTGGACAACGAGCAGACGACCACCCGACGGCCGGCGCATCGCCCCTCCCGTCGGGACGAGGTGCTCGCCGCCGGGACCCTGGAGTTCGTGGAGCGGGGCTTCGCCCCGGTGTCGGTGACCGACATCGCCAAACGGGCGGGCATGACGCCGGCCGCCGTGTACTACCACTTCCCCACCAAGGAGGACGTCCTCCTGGCCCTCGTCGGCCGCACCGGGGACGCCATCTCCGAGCTGTGCTCCGACCTGATCGGGGCGGCCGACGCCGACGACGCCGTGACCGCCCTCATCGACCGGTTCCTGGCCTGGCTGGAGGACCATCCGGCCGACGCCCGCCTGTACTACCAGTCGTCGCAGGGGGCCACCGCCGACGTGGAGTCGCTCCGGCGGGAGCAGCGCCGGGACCAGGTGACGGCCATGCTGCGGGGGCCGCTGAAGCCGGCGGGGGCGGCGATGAGCGCCACCGAACTGCGGGTGGTGGCCATCGCCGTCCTCGTCCTGTTCGGCGAGGTGACCCGTCTCCTGTCGGGGGGCCGGCCGACGAAACGGCACCGCGACGCGGTCCGGGCGGAGGCCGTCGACCTCGGTCTCCGGCTGGTGAAACCGTAGACGTCGTGCAGTAACTGCCCGGCCTACTTTCTTGTGATCGCCTATTGAAAGTAGGCCGAGGGGCGTGCTTCAATGACCGGAGCCCGGACAACCGGGGCTTTTTTCGACGTCCTTCGGGGGGCAACGTGCGGGGTCGACGCCGGCAGCGTCCAATGCTCGTCCTGGTCCTGGCCGTCTCCGTCGTGTGCGCCGCCTGCGCCGGGGAGCAGCCGAAGCACCTGGGGGCACTGGCGGGCCAGGCCGCGCTCGGCACCGCCGTCACCACCCCGACGACGGCCGGTGCCGCCGCGCCGGCCACGGCCGGCCCGGCCGAGGGCGCCGTCCCGGGCTCCTCCACCGGTGCCGGGACCGTCTCGGCGGCCGGCAGCGCAACAGGTGGCAGCGCCGCTTCCCCGGCCGTCGCCGCCGGTGGACGGGCCGCCGCCCTCTCGGCCGCCGGCGCCTCGGGGACCGGCACCGCGGCCGGCTCCAGGAACGCCGCCGGCTCCGGCTCGGGCCCGTCCGCCACCGGCCCGAAAACGGCCGGGCCGTCCGGCCCCGGCTCTCCCAACGCCGGCGGTACCTCCGCCGCCGCGCCGGCGCAGGGAAACGGCGGCGCCACCGACGTCGGCGTGACGGCCGACAGCATCAAGCTAGGCGGCTTCTTCATCGAGAGCGGCCCGGTGGGCGAGCTCGGCATCACGCTCCTCAAGGCGGTCAAGGCGGTGTTCAACGAGGTCAACGCCCAGGGCGGCCTCTACGGCCGCAAGCTCCAGCTGGTCGACTGCGACACGTCGTTCACCTCGGGCGACAAGCCCCGGGCCTGCTACACCAAGCTCACGCAGCAGGACAAGATCTTCGCTTTCGCCGCCACCGGCGACGGCCCGGCGTGGGTGACCGCCGCCCCCCTGGCCTGCAAGGACCAGATCCCGGCGCTGTGGACCGATGGCCTGTCCCAGAACGAGTTTGTGTGCCCGACGATCTTCCCCACCGGCCCGGCCGGGCGGAGCCAGTCCCGGGTGGTGCTCGACTACTACATCAAGAACAAGCATCCGAAGACGGTCGGGATCCTGGCCCAGAACGACGACATCGGCA
>JAUZEX010000145.1 GCA_030838815.1 Actinomycetota bacterium | reverse complement strand
CGAACGCTCCTGCTGACGTCTCGCCCGCCGATGTGCGCCCGGGTGACGATCATATTGGGCTGAGCGCCTTGATCACCGCCCCGCAGCGGGAGGGGAGGGGGACGTCGGGCGCTCGTTCGGAGGTCGGTGCCGGACGCTGCGCTCCGGCAGGGGCACCCCGCAGGCCACTCGCAGTTCGACCGAGCCGGCGGGCTTGGTGACGTAGGCGTCGGCCCCTCGATCGAGGGCGGCCAGCATGGTGGCCGCGTCGCGGTGGAAGGAGCAGACCACGATGCGCGGCCGAGGGGACAGGAGGGAGAGGGCCGCGATGGTCTCGAGGCCTTCCTCGAGGGGCATCTGGATCTCGATGACCACGAGATCAGGACGCCATCGTTCCACCAGTTCGATGGCCGACAGCCTGCTGTCCGCCTCGGCGATCTCCCCGGGCTTGAAGGAGTGCTCCAGGAGCCGGCGGATCACCTGGCGGCGCTCGCTCCTGGAGTCGACGGCGACGACACGGACATCGTCCAGCCCGGTTTCGCTCTCACTGGGTTCCACTTGCATGCTCGACCTCCACGGCATCCAATCCGGTGGATGCGCGACCGGGGTCTCGAGCGGCGCTTGCGCCGCACTACTCAACCTGCGGGCAGACTCGACGTTACACGCCAGCACCGTGGTGCCGTCCCTCGTCCAGGGGCGCCGAGGGCAGGTGGCGTCCTGAACTGACCTGTGCCGTGGCCCGGATGAGTTCCGCCACGCTCCACGCCTGGGCGATGCAGCCCCGGGCCGTGAACGGCTCTTCGGCGTCGAAGATCTCGCTCACCGACCCGATGCCGGCCTGTCCGAGATGACCGTGGAGCCCGCTCACCATGGCTCGGGCTTCGTCGCTGCGCTCGGGGAAGGCCCGGAGCCAGGCGTCGACGAACGGTCCGAGGAGCCACGGCCAGACCGTGCCCTGGTGGTAGGCGCCGTCCCGAGCCCGCAGGTCGCCGTCATATTTCGCCTTGTAGTCCGCATGCGCCGGGTCGAGCGTCCGGAGCCCGACCGGCGTGAGGAGATGGCTCCTCACCGTCTCCACCACCGGGCGCCACCGGTCGGGTCGGAGCACCGCCCGGGGGAGTGAGACGGCCAGCACCTGGTTTGGCCGGAGGGTGGCGTCGTCGCCGCCGTCCTCACTGTCAACCACGTCGTAGAGATATGAGCCGGGCTCGTACCAGAAGCGCCGGTTGAACGACTCCCGCACTGTCTCCCGGAGGGCGGCGAGTTCGACGCCGACCTTGAAGCCCTCCTGCGCCGCCCACTCCTCGAGGAGGCAGAGGGCCTGGTACCACAGGGCGTTGATCTCGACCGGCTTGCCCCGGCGGGGGGTGACGACCCAGTCGTCGACCTTGGCGTCCATCCAGGTGAGCTGGAGGCCGGGGGAGCCGGCCCGTAGGAGGCCATCGGCGGGATCGGCGCCGATCCCGAAGCGGGTCCCGGCCACGTGGCACTCCACGATCTCGGCCAGCACCGGGAGCAGGCGCCGCAGGGTCTCGCGATCACCGCTGTGGTGCTCGTAGCGGGCGATGGCGTGGAAGAACCAGAGCGTCGCGTCGGCGGTGTGGTACAGGCCGTCGGAGTCGCCGTCGGGGAACAGGTTGGGGATCAGCCCGGCCCGCACGTGGTGGCCGAACATGCGCAGGATCGAGCCCGCTTCCCGGTGTCGGCCGGTCAGCAGGCACAGCCCCTCGAGGGAGATCATGGTGTCGCGGCCCCAGTCCGTGAACCAGTGGTACCCGGCGATGATCGTCCGGACCTCGTCGCCGGCGGCCGCCGCCCGGCCGACGGGCTCCACGATGAACTGATCGGCGGCGAAGACGAGTTCGGGCATGTCATCCCGCAGCGGCGCCGGGGCGTTGCGGAGAAGCTCGGACCGTCGCTGCCGTTCCGCCCTCTCCACCTCGTCGGGAGGATGGGCGTCGATGACCTCCCAGGGCTCGGTCGACGCCACCAGGGTCGCTTCCTCGTCCGGCTGCAGCCGGACCTGGAAGTACCCGGGGCTCCACAGGTCACCCCGGGCGTCGTAGCCCCGGCTGCGCTCGACGCGGTGGAGGACGTGGGAGATCGTCTTGGGCCGGTGGGTGAAAGCGGTGTCGCGGGCGTGGAGCCGCAGGCGCAAGGGCGGGAAGGCCGGGTCCCCCACGATGTCGTAGCGGTCGTCGACGGCCAGGAGCGAGTACCGGGCCAGCTCCGTGTCGAGGGCCGCCTCGTGGTGGCGGAAGTGCATCGATGGCCGGAGCTGGAGGAGGACGTCGCCGTCGCCGGCCACGAGGCGGTAGGTGACATGGAGCATGTTGTGGCGGTGGGCGAGCACGACGCGTTTCTCCAGCACCGTCCCGTCGATGTCGTAGCGCCAACGGGGAAGACCGTCGGCGAGGCTGAACTCGGTGAGGTAACGATCACCGTGGAGCTCCAGCTGGTCTTCGGTCTCCTCGGCTCGCAGCTCGACCCGGCGCCCGCCGGACAGGCGGAGCTGCTCCGACAGGTGCGTCAGCATCACGACCCGACCCAGGGGATTGGGGAGGGCGGCCACCAGCCAGCCGTGGTACCGGCGGGTCACGAGCCCCGAGACCGTGCCCGAGGCGTACCCGCCGATCCCGTTGGTCACCAACCATTCCCGCTGGACCTGCCGAGCCGGGTCGGCGTCCGCCGCCGGCGTGACCGGCCGGACGACAGCCACGTCGCTCACGACGACCGGAGGAACAGCGCCGAATGGGCCGCCAGGGTCCATGGCCGGCGGACGTCCGACTCCGGGGTCCCGCTCCCGCCGTAACGGGGGTCCTCACTGGACCAGAGCTCCACCCAGCTTCCCCGGCCCGGCGGACCCAGAAGCGGTTCCGGATTGGAGACCAGCCGCAGGTCGGTCCCGAGATTGACCACCAGCAACCGCTCGTGCCCCGACGGCGCGACGAAGCGGAGCACGAAGGCCTCCGGGCCGATCACGGCGCCGTCCACCTCCGTGGCGGGCGTGGCGATGACCGGGTCCTCCCGGCGCAGATGCAGCAGATCATGATGCAGGAGGAGGATTTCCGCGTTGGTCGCCGCCTCGGCATGGTCGAGCCGGCACCGCTCGAAGGTGGCCCGGGCGTTGGGCGGTGCCATACCTTCGAAACGGATCGCCCGGGCCATGCTCCCGAACTGCCCGACCTGGGCGAGACGACCCGTCCGCACCGCCTCGGCCAGTTCGCCGTCGTGGTCGGCGAAGTAGTGGAACGGGCTCGAGGCGGCGAACTCCTGGCCCTGGAACAGCTGCGGCACCGGGGGGCTGAGCAGGAGGAGCGCCGTCAGCGCCCTCAGCCGGCCGGGACTGGTCAACTCGTGGAGGCGGCGGCCCCGGAAGGTGTTCGCCACCTGATCGTGGGTCTGGAGGTAGTGGACGAACCGGCGGGGCCCGATGTCGAGAGAGAACGAGCCCCGGGCCTGGGCCTGCCAGCTGTACCACTGCCCCTGATAGAGGTATCCCCGCTTGACAGCGGAGACCAGCTCCTGGGGCGCGCCGCGGTAGTCGGTCAGGTAGGCCTCCGTGCGGCCCGTGGCGGCCACGACGGCGCTGTGGTGGAAGTCATCGTTGACGGCGGCGTCGAGGCCGTGTCCGCCTCGCTCCGGGGCCCGCAGCATGACCGGGTCCTGGGGCTCGTTCTCGGCCACCAGGAGGAGCCGGCGACCGGGAGCGGCGGCCCGGGCGGCGGCGGCGATGGCGGCGAGGACGTGCTCGGGCGACGAGTCGAAGATGGCCTGGGCGGCGTCGATCCGGAGTCCGTCGAGGTGGTACTCGGAAATCCAGTGGACGGCGTTGGTGATGAAGAACTCCCGCACCGGGCCCGACTGGGCGTCGTCGAAGTTGAGCGCCTGCCCCCACTCGTTGTCGTGCCGATCGGTGAAGTAGTGGGGAGAGAACCGGTCGAGGACGGCGCCGGCCGGGCCGAGGTGGTTGTAGACGACGTCGAGGATCACGGCCAGCCCGACGGCGTGGGCGGCGTCGACGAAGCGCCGCATGTCGTCGGGAGAGCCGTAGAGCCGGGTCGGGGCGAAGAGGTCGACCCCGTCGTACCCCCAGCCGAACGAGCCGGGGAACTCCGCCACCGGCATCAGCTCGATCGTCCTCACCCCGAGGTCGGCGAGGGAGGGCAGGCGGGCCTGGGCGGCGCTCCAGGTGCCTTCCGGCGTGAAGGTCCCGACGTGGAGTTCGTAGATCACGTGTTCGTGAGGGGCCAGGCCCCGCCAGCCGTCGTCGGTCCATTTGAATGCCGACGGGTCGACGACCTCGGACGGCCCGAACGGGCCGACAGGCTGGAAGCGGGACGCCGGGTCCGGGCTCAAGCTCCCGTCGTCCAAAGCGAAGAAATACAGATCGCCGGGCGCCACCCCCGGGACGAGCCCCGAGAAGTAACCGCCGGCCTCGGCGTGGAGCGATACCGTCTCGCGCCGCTCGACGACGAGCGCGTCGGGCATGTCGCCGGCCGAGGGTTCCAGGAGGGCCACGGCCAGCGCCTCGTGGGCGGGAGCCCAGACGCGGAAGTGCGTGCCCGCCTCTCCCGGTTCCGCCCCGATGGGATTGCACCGGACGGTCGCCAAGGACTCCCGGCGTTTCGCGGCCGGGGATCTCGTCGGCAAACTCTCACCCAACATACTGATGGACGACTCGACCTTCCGGGCATCAAACGTGGATGCGCGACCGGGGTCTCGAGTAGCGCCGTCATCGCAGCTGGCCAGGCTGCTCAGGGGCGACTGTACACCCGCCCCCCCGTTTCCTTGATCCGCCGTGGTACGTTCCGGGGTGCCATACGGGGACATTTCGCCTGTGATGGCGGCGCCGCTCCAGA
>JAUZEX010000117.1 GCA_030838815.1 Actinomycetota bacterium | reverse complement strand
GGGGCGCGCTACCAGTCGGCGGCGGCGGCGCTGGCCGACGTGCTCGAGATCGTCGCCGCCCTGGCCGCCGGTCAGTCCGAACCGGCGGTCACGCCCGGGCTCCGCGATCGCCGCCACGCCCTGACCGAGCCGTCGTTCGTGGGTCGCGCCGACGAATTGGCCCGCCTGGCGTCACTCGTCGAAGAGACGGCCGGAGGCCGCGGCGGCGGCCTGGTCCTCCTCGAGGCGGAGTCCGGAGGGGGCAAGACCCGCCTACTCGAAGAGGTTGCGCTCCAGGCCGCCCAACACGACTTCTGGGTGCTCGAGGGTCAGGGCGTCGACCGCGCCGCCCAGCGCCCGTTCCAGGTCCTCGACGGCGTAGCGGGCGGGATCGTCGCCGCTGACCTCGACGCGTCGGAGGTGGCTCGCCTCCGCCTCTTCCTGGGGGATCGGGCCGGTGCGGCGACGGCGGCCCTGCCCGGTCTGGCCGCGGTCCTCGGGGCCGAGGTCGAGACCGGCCTCGGCCCGGAAGCGTACGGGGAAGAGCGAAGCCTGGACGCGTTGATCGCGCTGTTCGATTCCCTCGGCCAGCCGTCCCGTCCGGCGCTCGTGCTCCTCGACGATTGCCAGTGGGCCGACGGCCTCACGGTCGCCCTGCTGGCCCGGTGGCAGAGTCGCCGGGCGGCCGGTGGCGAGGGGAACCTGCTGGTGGTGGCGGCGTTCCGCTCGGAGGAGGTGCCGTTCGGGCATCCGCTCCGGGCTCTGAACCCTCTGGCCAGCGTCGCGCTCGCCCCGTTCTGCACCGAAGATGTCGAGGCGATGTGCGCCTCGATGGCCGGTCCCCTCCCGCCCGAGGCGACGGCGACGGTGACACAGCTCGCCGAGGGCAGTCCGTTCATGGCCGCGGCGGTGCTGCGGGGCATGGTGGAGTCCGGCGCCCTGCGGGATACGCCGACGGGTTGGGATGTCGACCCGGAGCGTCTGCGCCACGCCCAGACCTCCCGGCGGGCGGCGCTGTTCCTCACCCGTCGGTTCGACCTGCTGGACTCTGCGGCCCTGACCCTGCTCAGCGCCGGTGCGGTGCTGGGCAAGGAGTTCGATCTCGGGCTGGCGGTCGCCCTGACGGGGCAGCCCGCGTCGGAGGTGACCCCCGCCCTGGCCGACGCCCGCCGGCGTCGCATCCTCTGGGTCGACGAGGGTCGGAGTCGGTGCTCCTTCACCCACGACAAGCTGCGGGAGGCCCTGCTCGGCCGGATCGATGCCAGCCAGCGGATGGCCCTTCATCGCCGGGCGGCGGAGGAGATCGAGGACGACGACCCGACCCGGGTCTTCGAGCTCGCCTACCACTTCGACGCCGCCGGGTCACCCGGTCGGGCCCTTCCCTACGCCCTCGAAGCAGCCCGGCTGGCCCGCAGCCGCCACGCCCTCGACGCCTCGGTCGCCCATTACCGCATCGCCGAACGGGCGGTCGCGTCCCACCCCGACTTCTCGCTCCGGCGCCGCATCGCCGAAGGGCTCGGTGACGTGCTGACCCTCCAGGGCCACTACACCGAGGCCGGCCGGCTCTTCGAGGACGCCCTGGCCCGGACCTACGACCCGGTGGAGCGGGCGGTGCTCGACGGCAAGCTCGGCGATGTCGCCTTCAAGACCGGCGACCAGATCCGCGCCCGGCGCCATCTCGAGGGCGCCCTGCGCGACCTCGGTCGGTGGGTCCCCCGCACCGGACCGGGCCGGCTCGTCGCGCTCGGAAAGGAAGTCGTCGTCCAGGTGCTGCACACGCTGCTGCCGGGCCGGTTCCTGGCTCGCCGGCCGGTCGCAGGCGCCGAACGCGAGTTCCTCGCCATCCGGATGTACAGCCGGCTGGCCTACGTCTACTGGTTCAGCGCGGGCAAGATCCCCTGCGGCTGGACGCACCTCCGGGAGATGAACCTCGCCGAGCGCTACCCACCCACGCCGGAACTGGCCCAGGCCTACTCCGAGCATGCCCCGGTCATGACGATGGTCCCCTGGTATGGGCGGGGTCTGGCCTACGCCCGCCGCTCCTACGAGATCCGCCGGGACCTCGGCGACGTGTGGGGCCAGGGCCAGTCCCTGAACTTCCACGGCGTCGTGCTCTATGCCGCCTCCCGCTACCGCGAGTGCATCCAGCAGTGCGGCGAGGCCGTGCGGCTGCTGGAGCACACCGGTGACCGGTGGGAACAGAACACCGCCCGGTGGCACCTCGTCTTCAGCCACTACCGCCTCGGCGAGTTGGACACGGCGGTCGAACTGGCCCGCCGGCTCTACGACTCGGCCACCGCCATCGGCGACCAGACCGCGGCGGGGGTCGTCCTCAGCGGGTGGGCCCGGGCTTCCTCCGGCCAGGTTCCAGCCGGGTTCCTCGCCGCCGAGCTGGACCGGGACAACGGTGACGCCCACACCGCCACCGAGGTGCATCTGGCCGAAGGGCTGCGACTGCTCCACGCCGGCGAGCTGGCCCGGGCGATCGAGCGGCTCGACCAGGCGTCCGCCATCGCCGCCGCCGCCGGACTCCGCCAGGAGTACGTCGCGCCGGTCAAGCCGTGGCTGGCCACTGCGTTGCGGATGCAGGTCGAGGGCACCGATGTGCATGCCCCCCGCTCGACCCGGCGGCGGCGCCGGCGGCGGGCGGCCCGGACCGCCCGCCAGGCCGACCGGCTGTCCCGTTCCTACCGCAACAATCGACCCCACGCCCTGCGCGAGCGGGCCCTCATGGCCAACCTGTCCGGGCGGGGCCGGCGGGCCGAACGCTTCCTGGCCCGGAGCCTGGCCGTGGCGGAGGCGCAGGGGGCGGACTACGAGGCCGCGCTCACCCGGTTGGCCGCTGCCCACCTGGCTCTGGCCCGGGGGAGCGGCGAAGGCCGGGGCCAGCTGGCCGACGCCGAGTCGGTCAAGACGGCCTTCGAGCTCGAGCTCGCTCCGCCGAACGGTTCCACCGGACCGGCTGGTAGCCAGGCCACATTGTCCCTGGCCGACCGTTTCGAGTCCCTGCTGGTCGTGGGGCGCCGGATCGGCGCCGCGGCGTCGCCGGCCGCGGTTTATGCCGCCGTCCGTGACGCCGCGCTCCTCCTCCTGCGGGGCGAGCACTGCCACGTCATCGAGTTGAGCGGCGAGAACGACGCCGAGCTCGTCACCGAATCGGGGGCGGAGGTGCTCGAGCTCAGCCGGCGCCTACTCACCCGGGCCATCGACCAGCGCACCCCCGTGGTCGCCGGCCCGGGGGCGGACGCCGACTCCAGCGAGAGCCTCATGCTGGCCGGGCTCGGCTCGGTCCTGTGCGCCCCCATCGTCAGCGAAGGCCACGTCGTGGCCTGCTTCTACCTGACCCATCACGAGCTCCACGACCTCTTCGGCGAGACGGAGATCCAACTCGCCGAGTTCATCGCCACCCTGGCCGGCGCCGCTCTGGAGCACGTGGCCGGGAGCGAGGCCCGGTTCCGCTCGCTGGTCCAGAACTCCTCCGACGTCATCACGATCGTCAACCCCGACGGCCGGATCATCTACCAGAGCGCCTCGGTCGAACGGGCCTTCGGCTACCGGCCGGACGAGATCGTGGGCCAGCCCCTGCAGTCCTGGCTGCACCCGGAAGAGTCGGCCACCCTGCTCGTCTTCCTCGAGTCGCCCCCGCTTCCCAACGAGGCCACCAGCCTAGTCGAAACCCGCATGCGCCACCGCGACGGAACCTGGCGCGATGCGGAGACGACGGTCACCAACATGGTCGACGACCCCGGCGTCAGGGGCCTCGTGCTCAACACCCGGGACGTGACCGACCGCGTCGCGCTCGAGTCCGAGCTGCGGGCCCGGGCCTGGCACGACCCCCTTACCGGCCTCGCCAACCGGGCTCTGTTCACCGACCGGGTGGAACACGCCCTGGCCCGGCGCACCCGGGCCCAGCGGCCGATGGCGGTCGCCTTCCTCGACCTCGACGACTTCAAGTCGATCAACGACACCCTCGGCCACGCGGCCGGTGATCTCGTGCTCGAGAGCATGGGCCAACGGCTCAGATCCTGTGTACGGCCCGACGACACGGTGGCCCGCTTCGGTGGCGACGAGTTCGCCCTGCTCCTGGAGGACGCCGACGGGCCGGCGGCCGAGGCGATCGCGGCCCGGATCATCGCCGAGCTGGGGCGGCCGTTCCGGATCCTCGACGAGGAGGTGTACGTCCGGGCCAGCGTCGGCCTGGCGCTGGGCCACGGGACGGACACGATCGACAACCTCATGAGCGGGGCCGACACCGCCATGTACGTGGCCAAGAATCGGGGCAAGGCCCGGTACGAGTTGTTCGAGTCGAAGATGCGCGACGTGGCGGTCGAGCGCTCCGGACTGCGCAGCGACCTCGAGTGGGCGCTGCAACGGGACGAGCTGTTCGTGCACTACCAGCCAGTCATCGACCTTCCGGCCGGAACGGTGCGGGGCTTCGAGGCGCTGGTGCGTTGGCGCCATCCCCGGCGCGGCCTGCTCGGTCCCGGCGAGTTCATCGACCTGGCCGAGCAGAGCGGGCTGATCGTCCCGATCGGCGCCTGGGTGCTCCGCCACGCCTGTCAGCAGGCCGAGGTATGGCGGCGCACCCTGGGCCGCGACCTGACCATGGCCGTCAACGTGTCGGCCCGCCAGCTCTCCGACCCGGGCCTGGTCAACGAGATCGCCACCGCGCTGCGCCAGTCTGGCCTCGACCCCGGTGCCCTCGTGCTCGAGATCACCGAGAGTGCCACCGTCGAAGACACCGAAGGCATCATCACGCGGCTCGAGGAGCTCAAGGGTCTCGGTGTCGGCCTCGCCATCGACGACTTCGGCACCGGCTACTCGTCGCTCAGCTACCTGCGCCGCTTCCCGGTCGATCAGCTCAAGGTCGACCGGTCGTTCGTAGCCGGCGTGGCCACCAGCTCCGAGGACCGGGCCATCGTGGCCAGCGTCATCGACCTCGCTCACGCCCTGGAGATCAGCGTCGTGGCGGAAGGGGTGGAGACGGTCGACCAACTCGGCCAGCTGTGCGAGATGGAGTGCGACCTGGCCCAGGGCTTTCACTGGCCGCTCCCGGCCGACGCCCACGCCGTGGACGAGTGGCTGGCCGTCCTCTACGGCCCGCCGGTCGCCACGGTCGCCTGACAGTTTGCCCTCGAAGGCCCAGGTGAAGCCGGCGAGTCAGCCGGCCGCTTCATCGGGGTCTCGCAGATCGAGACGATCCGGGTCCTGGATGTCCTCCAGCAATCCCACCAACCGGGCGACCAGCCCTTCGCCGGCCGATTTCGTGGTGTCGGGGATGTTTCCGACGACATCGAACCGGTCGGTGGGGGGTCGCTCCTGCGACGGCTGGAACTCGTCGACGCCGACCCGCATCCGCTCGTCGAAGACCGCGACGCCGCGGCCGCGGCGCTTGGCCCAGAACATCGCCCCGTCGGCC
The DNA here is from genome assembly GCA_030838815.1 of Actinomycetota bacterium. Taxonomy (GTDB): domain Bacteria; phylum Actinomycetota; class Acidimicrobiia; order IMCC26256; family BP-133; genus BP-133. The sequence goes on along the minus strand of JAUZEX010000117.1, from coordinate 37 downwards.
TCGGTGAGCAGGGCGGCGGGATCCGTGGCGCCGGTCG
>JAUZEX010000095.1 GCA_030838815.1 Actinomycetota bacterium | reverse complement strand
AGAACGGAGCCCGGACTGCGCCGCGTCCGCCGGCGCACACCCTCCGGCTCGAGGTCGGCGGCCGGGGGGTCGAGCTGCACTGCGACACCTGCGAGCTCGTCGTCACCCACCTGGCCGGTCCCGAGGTTCGGCGCGCCGTCGAGGAGGCCCACCGGCGTCACATGGGCACGATCACCTGGGAGAGCGGGTGGTTCGCCGTGTGCTCCTGCGGCTGGAGCTCCACGAAGGTGAGCCAGGAGAAGGCCTGGGACGAGCTGGCCGAGCACGAGGTCTCGATGATCCGCCCCGCCGCCCAAGGGGTCCCCCCGCTCCCTCCCACGCCGGCCTGAGAGCGCCCGCCGGCGCTCTCCCCGGCGTCGTGACGACACTGACCCGGGGGGTTCAAGATCGGGGTTTGTGCCGATCGGGGCGGACGGCTCAGGCGACCGGTTCCAGGCGGGCCGGAACGTGTTTGTGCCAGGGGGTTCCGGCCCAGGGGTCGCGATCCGAGGCCGAGGTCAGCTCGTTGGGGGCGAGGCCCGTCACGACGGGGCGGCCGTCCTCGGAGGGGCTGTCGAGGCCGAGGCCGTTGGGCAGCGAGACATGGCCCGCCTGCATGCGGTCGTCGACCTCCACGGTCACCTCGCCGCCACCCCGGCGGGTGGTCAGGCGGGCCCGGCCGCCGTCGACGAGGCCGAGGCGCGAGGCGTCGGACGGGCTGACCCGCAGGGCCCCGGCGGCGTCGCGCTTGCGCCACGCGGGGTCGCGCATGATCGTGTTGGCGGTGAACGAGCGGCGCTCGCCGGCCGACAGCACGAACGGCCAGTCCGGGTCCGGGGCGGCCGGCTCCGTGGCCAGGCCCCACAGCTCATCGAGCAGTTCGGGGATCGTGACGTGGATCAGCCCGTCCGCCGTGCGGACCCGCCGCCACGACTCGTCGTACTCGTCGTCGGTGATCACCAGCCCCGACGGACTGGCCAGGATCGCCTCGAACAGTTGCTCGCCGGCCTCGATCGGCGAGCCACAGAATCCGGCCCGCCGCACACCGTCGGGGTTGGCCTGGGCGCACTTGTGGGCTGCGGCCCACAGGACCGCGGCGGCCGCCGCGCCGTGGGGCAGGGTCGGGCCGAGCGTCCGGTAGAGGAAGACCGGCGCCACCGCTCCCAGGGCTGGGTTGGCGGCCGTGGCGGCGAAGAAGGCGGCGGCGAAGGCGGCCCGGCCGCCCGGGGGTTGGAGGGTGTCCCCCCGATCCGGGCCTGAGCCGCCACGGCCCGCGGCCGCCTCCCGCAGCGGGGCCAGGTCGTCCTCGGTCACCACTCCGAGCGCCTCGACCAGCCGGGCGTGGATCTCCGGCTCGGGCAGCGGCCCGTCCGGCGGCTCGAGGAGCGGGGCCCGGAGGTGGAACACGTTGCGGGGGAACTCGAAGTTGAAGAACGTCGCCTCCCACTTCTCGTACTGGGTCGACGCCGGCAGCACGTAGTGGGCCAGGCGGGCCGTCTCGGTCATGGCCACGTCGATCACGACCACGAGGTCGAGCGCCGCCAGGGCCTCCCGCATGCTCTTCGAGTCGGCCAGCGAGTGGGCCGGGTTGGCGCTCTCCACGATCATCGCCCGGTACCGGGCCGGGTGGTCGGTGAGGATCTCCTCCGCGATCACATTGCAGGGCACCAGCCCCGAGATCAGCGGCAGGCCGAGGACCGGGGTCTTGCCCCGGACCTTCCCGCCGGCGGTGATGTCGACCAGATTCGACGGGGCGTACTGCGCCCCGGGCCGGCCGAAGTTGCCCGTCAGGACCCAGACGAGCTTCTCCAGCCACGAGACGAGCGTCGAGTGGCGGTTCATCTGCACGCCGAGGTCCTCGAAGACGGCGACGCCGCCGGTGGCCCCCGCGATTCGTCGGGCGGCGGCCCGCACCAGCGCCTCGTCGACGCCGCTGTGGGCGCAGTACCCGGCCACCGGCACGGCCGACAGCGCTTCGACGACGTCCTCCACGTCGGCGGCGTGCTGGGCCAGCCAGGAGTGGGCGACGAGGTCCTCTTGCACGATCACGCCGGCCAGGGCGGCCAGCAGCCAGGCGTCGGTGCCGGGCCGCACCTGGAGATGGAAGTCGGCCAGCTCCGCCGTCTCGGTGCGGCGGGGGTCGATCACCACCAGCGACCGGGCCGGGTCCCGGGCGATCTCCTTCAGCGTGGTGCGGGCGTGGGGGATGCTGTGGCTCTGCCAGGGGTTCTTACCGACGAAGACGGCGACCTCGGCGTGCTCGAAGTCGGCCCGCACCATCGTGCCCAGCATCTTGTTGTTGACCCAGAACTCGCCCGTCTTCTCCTGGGCCAGGGCGCTGGAACGGAACTTGCCGCCCACGGCCCGCAGGAGAGCGTTGCCGTAGCCCCCGCCGAGGTGGTTCCCCTGCCCACCCCCGCCGTAGTAGAAGATCGCCTCGCCGCCCACCCCGGGGCCGGCCGCCTCCTGCACCGCCCGCAGCCGCTCGGCGATCTCGGCCACGGCGGTGTCCCAGTCGATCTCTTCGAAGGTGCCGTCGGCCCGGCGCCGCAACGGTGACAGGATCCGGCCCGCCCGCCCGTTCTGATAGTGGTCGAGCCGGAGGGCCTTCTCGCACGTGTAGCCCTTGGACGCCGGATGGGCCTTGTCGCCCCGGATCCGTTCGAAGCGCCGCCCGTCCTCACCGCCGAGGCGCACCTCGATGCCGCAGTTGCACTCGCACAGAATGCAGGCCGTGGGCTGCCACCCGCGGGCTGCACCACTGCCCACGGCCTGCATTGCCGCGGCGTCGGGCGGCGCCGCCGGAACGGCGCTCACGCCGTTCCCTCCACCGTCTTCTTGATCCCGCTGATCGTGGCCGACATGTTGGCCGTCCATTCCTCGAGCCGACGGGCGATCACCTTCTCCTCCTTGTCGGGCATCTTTTCGATGAGCGCCGTGGTGCCGGACGGGCCGGGGCCCAACTGGGCCCAGTAGCGCAGCCGGGTGCCGCTGCCCTCGGGCGCCAACTCCAGCCGCCAGACGGCCGACGGCTCGTCGGGGTCGCCCACAGCCCAGGCGAAGCGGCGCTCGGGAACGAAGTCGACGACTGTGCTCGTCGTCTCCCACTCGCCCCGGGCGGGGTGGAAGTTGCGGCCGGTGAAGCGGGCGCCGAGGCAGGGGGCCCGGTCGGCGTCGAGCCAGATGGCCTCCTGCAGCTCCGTCCCGAACTTGGACGGTGTCATGATCTCCGTCACCAGCGGCCACACCGCGTCCGGCGGGGCGGCGACGTACACGTCGGTCTGCGTGGTGGGGCGGTCGGTGAAGCGCACGGGAGTCTTCCTCCTCGGGACGGCAGCCGTCAGTTGCGCCAGTGAACTGACCCTAACCTGGTCGGTTCACTAGCGCAACTGTTAACCTGGACAATGTGAAGCGGCCGGTATTCTCATGACGCAGGCACGATTCGCATGAAACGGACGGGGTTCGCCTCGTGGCCGTGCTCGATCGCCCGCAGCGTCGATCTGCTGGGCGACTGGTGGACGCCGCTCGTCCTCCGGGAGGCCTTCCTCGGCCTCCGGCGCTTCGACGACATCCAGGCCTCGCTCGGGATCGGCCGCAACGTCCTCACGCAGCGGCTCAAGCGCCTGGTCGACGAGGGCATGCTCGACCGGGTCCGCTACCAGGAGAAGCCCGACCGCTACGAGTACGTCCTGACCGAGAAGGGCCGGGACTTCTACCCCGTGCTGGCGGCCATGATGGCCTGGGGCGACCGCTGGCTCTCCGGCGAGGAGGGCCCGCCGATCGTGCTCCGCCACACGACCTGCGGCCACGACAGCACGGCCAAGGTCGTCTGCTCCGAGTGCGGCGAGGCGATCGAGGCCCG
>JAUZEX010000062.1 GCA_030838815.1 Actinomycetota bacterium | reverse complement strand
GTAACGCCTCGCCGGGCATGAAGCCGCGATGGGAGAGACCGAAGATCCGGGCGGGGAACAGGCCGAGCCCGATGAGGGCGGTGGAGAGGACGCCGAGGATGGCGCCGACCACGTGGAGCACGCCGAGAACCGCCACGACCACGAGGCCGATCCGCAGGTGCCGGGCCGTCCGCTCGGGAGCGGGCACGAGGTAGCGGCCCCGGGCCGGGTCTTCCTCCGGGATCACCGCCCAGGCGATCAGGTAGGCGAGGACGCCCCAGCCCGTGAGGCAGCCGAGGACGACGACGAGCCGTACGAGGGTCGGGTCGAGCCCGGTCGCCGCCGCCAGCCCGCCGGCCACGCCGCCCAGCTTCCGGTCGTGCCGGGACCGCAGGATCTGGAACGCCGGCGCCCAGGCACCGCCCCCGACCGGCTCCGAGCCTGCGCCCGGCGGAGGAGGAGGCGTTGGAGGCGGAGGAGGCGGAGGAGGCACCTCGTCGCTGGCGGTGGCTTCGTCCGGCTCGGAGGGGATGTCGCCGGCGTCGCCCTCGGGGGTATCGGCGGGGCTGGACGGGGGCGGTTCGCCGGCGTCGCCCTCGGGGGTGTCGGCGCTGGACGGGGGCGGTTCGCCGGCGTCGCCCTCGGCGGTGTCGGCGCTGGACGGGGGCGGTTCGCCGGCGTCGCCCTCGGGGGTATCGGCGCTGGACGGGGGCGGGTCGGGGGTGGCGCCGGGCCGGGGCTGATAGGGCGGAACGTCGGGGTCCATGGTCGGATCATCGGCTTCGCGGAGACGGCGGGCTATCGGGGATGACCCTGGTCGTACCCTGAGTCCGCCCGGGGGGCGGCGGGGGGATCCCTGATGGTGGGCCCCCGCGGGCCGTGGGATCATCCGGACGATGAGTGTCCGGGATCCGCTGCTGGCCGCCCGCCTGACCCGCCGGCGGGACGGTCGTTGGATCGCCGGCGTCTGCAACGGCCTGGCCGCCGCTCTCGGGGTGCAGGTGGGCGCCTTGCGGGCCGTGGTCGTGCTTCTCGCCCTCGGCAGCCTCCCGGCGGTGGCGATCCTCTACGCCCTGGCCTGGGCCTTCCTCCCCCCTGAGACGGACGCCGAGGCCGACGACCGGGCGGCCGCCGGTCCGGGCGCCCCGGCCGCCGGGCTCACCATCGGGGGGCGGCCCGCCGATCTCGTCGACGCCGTCGCCGTCCTGGCCGTCGTGGCCGGGGGGGTGCTCGTCCTGGGCCAGTTCACGGCCTGGCTCCCCGGCCAGGTCGTCGCCCCGGCCGTGCTGGCGACCGTCGGCGCCGGCCTCGCCTGGGGGTGGGGCGGCCGGTCCGGCCCCTCCGCCGCCGCCGGGCGGCGGGAGCGGCTCCGGCCCCTGTTCCTGGCCGTGGGGATCAGCCTGGTCGTCCTCGGCGGGCTGGCCACGCTGGCCGCAGTCGGCGACCTGCGCTCCATCGGCCGCAGCGCGGCCGGGGCGGCGGTGCTGACGGCGGGGGCCGTCCTCCTCTTCGGGCCGTGGATGGCCCGCCTGGCCCGCAACCTCACCGACGAGCGCCGCCAGCGGATCCGCTCCGAGGAGCGCTCCGAGATGGCCGCCCACCTCCACGACGGCGTCCTCCAGACGCTGGCCCTGATCCAGAAACGGGCCGGCGACGACAAGGCCGTCCGCAGCCTGGCCCGCCGCCAGGAGCGGGAGCTGCGGTCCTGGCTCTACGGCGCCCGGGTCTCCGGGGCCGCCCCCGGAGAGTGGAACGGGGAGGCCGGCGCCGGCACCCTCGCCACGCTGCTGCGGCGGGAGCTCGACGACGTCGAGGACCGCTACGGGGTACGCCTCGACGCCGTGCTGGTCGGTGACGCCCCCCTCGACGACGCCGGACGGGCGCTCGTCGCCGCTGGCCGGGAGGCGGCCCTCAACGCCGCCCGTCACGCCGGGGTCGACACCGTCGACGTCTACCTCGAAGTGGAGCCCGACCGGGTGTCGCTGTTCGTGCGGGACCGGGGCCGGGGCTTCGACCCCACCGCCGTGCCGCCCGACCGCCGCGGCGTGGCCGACTCCATCTCGGCCCGAGTGCGCCGCCACGGCGGGACGGCCGAAGTGCGGTCGGCGCCGGGTGAAGGGGCCGAGGTCGAACTGTCCGTGCCCCGGGCGTCCGTCCGGGTCGACCGCGTCGAGGAGCAGCCCCGATGAGTGCACCGGCCAGCGACGGCGAGATCCGGGTCTTCGTGGTCGACGACCATCCGCTGGTCCGCTCCGGTGTCCGCAGCGAGCTGGAGGGCCGGGTCGACGTGGTCGGCACGGCGGGCGACGTCGACGAGGCCGCGGCCGGTATCGCCGCCACCCGGCCGGAAGTGGTGCTGGTCGACGTCCACATGCCGGGCGGTGGCGGCGCCGAGCTCATCCGCCGCGTTCTGGCCGCCGCCGGCGCTGGCTCTGGCGCCGGCTCGGCCGCTGGCCGCGCCGCTGGGTCCGGCGCTGGGTCCGACGCTGGCTCCGCCGCCGACTCTGGGGCCGTCATCGAGGCGGCGACCTCCCCGGTTGTCCCCCGGTTCTTGGCCCTGTCCGTGTCGGATGCCGCCGAGGACGTCATCTCGGTGATCCGGGCCGGCGCCCGGGGCTATCTGACCAAGACCGTGTCCGGTGCGGAACTGGCCGAGGCCATCGGGCGGGTGGCGGCGGGGGATGCCGTCTTCTCGCCCCGACTGGCCGGTTTCGTGCTCGACGCCTTCGCCGGGTCGCTGCCCCGCCCGTCCGACCCGGAGCTCGACCAGCTGACCGCCCGGGAGCGCGACGTGCTGCGCCTCATCGCCCGGGGGTACGCCTACAAGGAGGTCGCCCGGCGTCTCAACCTGTCGGTCAAGACCGTCGAGACGCACGTCTCCTCCGTCCTGCGCAAACTCCAACTCTCCAGCCGCCACGAGCTCACCCGGTGGGCCACCGAGCGGCGCCTCGTCTGAAGTTGAAGGGGGCCCGATGCCACCCGACCTGACCGAACTCATCGCCCACGACCATCAGCTGATCACCACCCTGCTGGCCACCGTCGCCGACCGGGAGCGGGCCGACCGGTTCCCGATCGCCCACCGCCTTCTCGACGAGCTCGCCACCCACACCGCCGCCGAGCTGCAGATCCTCTATCCCGCCCTGCGGGACATCGTGCCCGGCGGCGTCGAACTGGCCAACCGGGGCCAGACCGACCACGACACGCTGCGGCCGCTGCTCGTCGCCCTGGAACAGGCCCATCCCGACGACGGAGCCTTCGACGATGTCGTACGGGGCCTGACCGCCGCCTTCGACGGGCACGTCCCCCCGATCGAGAACGAGCTCCTCCCGGCCCTGCAAGCGGTCGTCGGTCCCGAGACCATGCTCGAGCTGGGCGCCGTCTACGCCTCCCTCAAGGACAACCTCCCCGGCGGCCTGGACGCCCTTCCGGGCGCGGCCCCCGGGCCGCGGTTCACAACCGGCTGACGGGGCGAGCGGGGGCGCCGGGAACGGGCGCTTACAGCGCGGCGGCCTCGCTGACGTTGGCCGCGGCGGCGAGCACGGTGAGGCGGCGGGCCAGGCTCCGCAGCCCCCGGTGGGACAGAACCCGGACGTTGCCGGGCTGCTTGCCCATGATCCGGGCCACCCGTTCGGTGTCGAGCCCGGCCATGACCCGGAGGAGGACGGCCTCGGCCTGCTCCGGCGGGAGCTCCGACACCAGGCGGACCGACGCCTCCGTCGACAGGCCGGTGAGGACATCGGCCGCGGGGTCGTCGGCCCCTGGACGCTCGGGGAGCCAGGCCAGGGGAGCGGTGCGGTGCCGGGCCGCCCGGCGGCGGGCGTCGATCAGGCGGTGGCGGGCAATCGTGAACAGCCAGCCCCGGAACTCGCGCTCGCCGCCGGAGAAGCGGTCGAGCCGGCGGGTCACCTCGAGCCAGGTGTCAGAGGCGATGTCCTCGGCGGCGCCGGAGTCGACGGCCCGCAGGTAGCGCAGCAGGGCCGGCTGCAACTCCCGCCACAGGGCGGCGATCGCCTGCTCGTCGCCCTGTCGGGCAGCGTCGAGGGCCTCGGCGAAGTTGCAACCGGTCGACGGAGGGCGTTCACCGGTGGGCACGATGTCCGAATTCGACGCGCCGCCGGAACGGCCCTCCACTCGCCCGCCAGGCTTAACAACATCTTGATCTGTGGGGATTCGATAGGGGGGTTTCGCGGCAGGGTCTCCGCCGCCCCGAGGGGTCGGCTACGAGCGGTCGGCGGCGATGGCCGCCACCAGCGCGTCGAGGGCGTTGAGCGCCTGGGAGACGGGCGTGGTCCCGTTGATGATCACCGAGAACACGACATGGCGGCCGCCGGCGGTGGTGAGGAAGCCGGACAGCGACCGGGCCTCGTCGATCCACCCGGTCTTGGCCCGCACGTTGGCTTCGGCCGCCGTTCCGGCAAAGCGGCGGGCCAGGGTGCCGTTGCGGCCGGCCAGCGGCAGGGAGCCGACCAGCCGTTCCGCCCACGGCCGGGGAAGCGCCGCCTGCAGGAGGGAGCGCCACTCCCGGGCGGAGCGCCGGTCGTCGCGGGACAGCCCCGAGCCGTCGGCCGCCACTCCGGCCAAGGGGACACCGAGGCCCCGCACGGCGTCGGTGACGGCGGCCAGACCGCCGGCCGTCGACCCCGGTCCCCGGCCCGTCCGGTGGCCGACCTCTTTCACGAGCATCTCGGCGATCAGGTTGTCGCTCTGGTTGAGCATCTCGCCGACGAGGTCGCCGATCGGGGGCGAGGGCAGGGTGGCGACGACGGCGCTGCCGGCGGGGGCGGCGCCGGCGACGTTGGGCCCGTCGACCCGCACCCCCGCCCGGATCAGGGCGGCCCGAAAGTAGGGCAGGTTGCCGGGCAGCGGATCGGCGGCGTAGGCGGCGTCGGGCCGCACCTGGTTGCGGTCGACCACCAGGGCCGAGAGAGGGCCGATGAACACCGGGACGTGCTGGGGCAGCCATCCGGGGGCGGTGCGGAGGCTGTCGTAGCGGGTCTCGTCGCCGACCAGCGAACCCCGGATCTCGTCGATGCCGCGGGCCTTCACCGTCGCGGCCAGGTCGTCGAGGGAGTGGGGCCCCCGGGCATGGAGGGTGGGATCGCCGCCCCCGACCAGGTAGAGGTCGCCGTTGACCGCCCGGCCGTCCTGGGCGCCGGTGGTCCGGACCTCGGTGACCAGGGTGTCGGTCTGCGGCAGGAGCGACAGCACCCCCATGGCGGTGAACAACTTCTCGTTCGACGCCGGCGTGAGCGGGGCGTCGCCGTTGCGGCCAACCTCGCCCAGGCCCTCGGCCCACACCGACAGGCCGACGGTGGTGCCGGCCAGGCGGGGGTCGGCGAGGCGGGAGTCGATGACCGCGGCCAGGGCGCCGCCGGCCGGCGGCGGGGACGGGGCGGCGTCCGCAACGCCCGCAGGGGGTCCGGGCGCCGGCGGAGGGGCCGGCGGGGCGGGGTCGGCCGCGGCGGGCGGCGGGGACGCGGGGGCGGGGGCCGTCGGATCCGGGGGGGCCGGGGCGGCGGGCGGCGCGATCAGGTGCTGGGCGCTACCGAGTGGCACCTCGAGGACGTGGGAGTGCTCGACCAGCGGCGCCGGGGCCCGTTGGCGTCGGCCGAGGAAGCCGAGTGGCCCGACGGCGATGCCGGTCCCGAGGACAGCCGCCACGAGAACGGCGACGAGGACGGCGGTGCGAGGTGACGGATCGGAGGAGGACGAGGCGGCCCGCATCTGCCGCCGGACTGTGGCAGAGCCCGTCCCCGAAGTGGTGGATACCGGTCAAACCGCCCCCACGGACCGGTCCAGTGCCCATCCGGCGTTCCCTTTCCGCTGGATATCGGCAAACGAACGCCGGAATGACCGGGTCGGGCGCGGGGCGCGTTCCGGCGTTCGATTGCCGCAGATGGCCGGGAAAGGAACGCCGGAATGGCCGGGTCGGGCGCGGGCGGGTTCCGGCGTTCGATTGCCGCAGATGGCCGGGAAAGGAACGCCGGATTGGCCGGGTCG
>JAUZEX010000028.1 GCA_030838815.1 Actinomycetota bacterium | reverse complement strand
GAGCCGCCGTCGAGGCTGTCGTCGCCGGTGTCGCCCCGGACGGCGTCGTCACCGCTGCCGCCGGCGATGCTGTCGTCGCCCGCCGCGCCGCAGATGACGTCGTCGCCGCCGTTGCCGCTGATGGTGTCGTCGCCGTCGGAGCCGACGATCGTGTCGTCGTGGTCGGTGCCGTCGATGAGGGCCGGGCCGTACTGGCCGGACGCGTCGAGCCAGGTGTGGCTGGCCGGCCGCCCGTTGCACAGACCGCCGATGGCGTGGGCGGAGCCGCTGTTGAGGAAGGCAAGCCCGACGATGAAGCCGGTCGAAGCAGTGGCGAGGGCCAGACGGCCCGTCTTGTGGCGGAGTGACTGAACGTTCATTTTGTGTGCCTCCTGTGAGTGCTTTGCAGTGCATGACCCGCCGGCCCCGCAGCCGACGGTTGGTCTGCCCGCATCCCAGATCCCGTGTGGCCCGGGGCCTATTGCGCCCCTGTGCCACACCCCAGCTCCGGTGATCCGGACATCTGTGTGCTGGAGACGAAGGGCTGACACCGCTTCGCATCCGGACCGGTCGCTCCCCAGCTACCCGTCCGCAGCTCCCCAGCTGACAAAGGGGAGTTTGAGGTGAACGCAAAGCAACGTCAAGCTGTACAAAGAGATGCGGACGTGATTCTCAGGGCCCGCTCACCTTGCGGACGAGAGCGGCCCCCGGGTCGAGCGGAACCAGCCGCCGCCGACGCCGAAGGGACCGCCCGCAGGCGGTCCCTTCGCATTCTCAATCGGTGCTGGTCTCGCCTGGGCAGTCCGAGGTCAGGCTACCGCGCAGCTCAATCGGTGGGTTTTCGCCGGTTCAGTCTCGGAGGTGCGGGATCAGGCTGCCGCGCATCTCAATCGGTAGCGGTTGCGCCTGTGCAGTCCGGGAGTTCCGGACGGATCAGGCTGCGGACTTCAGTACTCGCAGTCGTCGACTTCGTCGCCGGGGCCGAAGAGGCAGTCGTCGAAGCCGTCGCCGGCGTCGATCTGGTCCAGGTCTTCGTCGTCGCTGGAGATCATGACGTCGTCGCCGCTGCCGCCGACGAGGTAGTCCTCGCCGGTGCCGCCGGCCACCGTGTCGTTGCCGCCGTCGCCGACGATGGTGTCATTGCCGGAGCCGCCGTCGAGGTCGTCGTCGCCGGTGTCGCCCCGGATGGCGTCGCCACCCCTGCCGCCCGCGATGGAGTCGTCGCCCGCCGCGCCACAGATCTGGTCGTCGCCGCCGTTGCCGCTGATGGTGTCGTCGCCGTCGGAGCCGACGATGACGTCGTCGTGGCCTGTGCCGTCGATAAGGGCCGGGCCGTACTGGCCGGACGCGTCGAGCCAGGTGTGGCTGGCCGGCCGCCCGTTGCACAGCCCCCCGATGGAGTGGGCGGTGCCGCCGTTGAGGAAGGCGAGACCGACGACGAAGGCGGTGGACGAGGTGACGAGGGCCAGACGGCCGGTTTTGAGGCGTAGAGAAGTACGGTTCATGTGACGTGTGCCCCTGTGTGAGTGCGTTGCAGTGCATGGATCCGCCGGCCCCGCAGCCGACGGTTGGTCTGCCCGCATCCCCTGGATCCCGTACGGCCCGGGGCCTCGCTGCGCCCCTGGGCCACACCCCAACTCCGGTGATCCGGACATCTGTGTGCTGGAGACGAAGTACTGACGCCGCTTCGCTTCCGGACCGGTGGTTCCCCGCTTCCGGTCTCAGCTCCCCAGCTGACAGAATGCAGTGTGGGCTGAACGCCAGCTGACGTCAAGCTTATGCGAAGCGCCGCAGACCTGGTTTCTCAGGGTTCGCTCACCTGCCGCCCATGAGCGGCCTCAGGCGTCCGCCCCACTGCGGACCGACCGGGTCACCCGACCCAGATTGCCTTCACGTTGCAGAACTCGCGGATGCCGTGGGCCGAGAGCTCCCGGCCGTAACCCGAGGTTTTCACGCCGCCGAAGGGCAGCTCGGGGAACGACGTCGTCATGCCGTTCACGAACACGGCCCCGGCCGCCAGGTCGCGTATGAAGCGGTCCTGCTCGACGGGGTCGTTCGTCCAGACGTTGGACCCCAGGCCGAAGTCCGTGGCGTTGGCCAGTTCCAGCGCCGCGTCGACGTCCGGCACCCGGTAGAGCTGGGCCACCGGTCCGAAGACCTCCTCGGCGTACATGCGCATCTTCGGCGTGATCCCGGTGACGACGGTGGCGGGGTAGTACCAGCCCGGCCCGTCCGGCTGCTGTCCGCCGAGGAGCACGGTGGCGCCCTGCGCGGCGGCGTCGGCCACCAGCTCTTCGACGTCGTTGCGGCCCTGCTCGGTGGCCAGCGGGCCGAGGTCGGTGGCGTCGTCCATCGGGTCGCCGAGGCGGAGGCCGGCCATCTTCTCGACGAAGCGGCGTTCGAACTCGTCGGCCACCGCCTCGTGGACGATGAAGCGCTTGGCCGCGATGCAGCTCTGCCCGTTGTTCTGGCACCGGGCGACCACCCCCACCTCGACCGCCTTCTCGAGGTCGGCCGAGGGCAGCACCACGAACGGGTCGCTGCCGCCGAGCTCCAGCACGGTCTTCTTGATCTCCTCGCCCGACACCCGGGCCACCGCCTGGCCGGCCGGGGTGCTACCGGTGAGGGTGGCGGCCACCACCCGGCGGTCCCGCAGCACCCGCTCGACGAGGTCGGAGCCGATGAGCAGCGTCTGGAACACGCCGTCGGGGAAGCCGGCCCGGCTGAACAGGTCCTCCATGAACAAGGCCGTCTGGGGGACGTTGGAAGCGTGCTTGAGGAGACCCACGTTGCCGGCCATGAGGGCGGGGGCGGCGAAGCGCATGGCCTGCCAGAGCGGGAAGTTCCAGGGCATCACGGCCAGGACGGGCCCGAGGGGCTGGTAGCGGGCGAAGGCCTTCTGCGCCCCGACGGCCCCGGGGTCGGCCGGCTCGTCGGCCAGGAAGGCCTCGGCGTGCTCGGCGTAGAAGCGGCAGGCCTTGGCGCACTTCTGGGCCTCGGCCCTGGCCGCCTGGCGGGTCTTGCCCATCTCCGTCGTCATGACGGTGGCGATGGCGTCGGCCTCCTGGTCGAGGATGTCGGCCGCCGCCCGCATCCACCGGGCCCGCTCGGCAAAGGTCGTCAGCCGGTACGTCTGGAAGGCGCCGGCCGCCCGCTCCAGCTTGGCGTCGAGCTCCTCGACCGACAGCGGCTCGAACGTCTTGACCGTCTCGCCGGTCGCAGGGTTCACGGTGGCGATCGCCATGGCTTCCTCCCAGGTCGGGCCGGTTCTCACATCCTGTTCCCGCTTTGTATACCCGCCCGGGCCCGCCCGCCCCGCCCGACCGCAATCCCCTGGCGTTCTCCGCCCCTCCGCACCGGTATCGCGGGCGTTTCCCGCCCTGAGCGGCCCGGGTATCGGCGGACACGACTGAAGACGCAACCTGGCCCGTGGGGCCAAGCCGGCGGCCCCGCATGGCGCGCTGGCGTCCTGAGGCGTTAAGCAGGGAGCCGTGCCCCCCGAAGACCAGGCCACCCCCGGCCCCGAGCCCGCCACCGACGCTCCCCAGGCGCCGACCACCGACGCTCCCCAGGCGTCCACCACCGACGCTCCCGAGGTGCCCACCACCGACGCTCCCCAGGCGTCCACCACCACCCCGGCCGATGTCGCCGCGGTCCCGCCCACGCCTTCGTCGGAGGTCCCCTCGGCCGGGCCGGGTGGTTCGCCATCGATCTCCGCCCCGGTTGAGCCGGCTCCCGAGACAACCTCCCGACCGGCCGAGGCGACAGCCGGGCCAGGCGCCGATGTGGCTGCCGCCGCCCCGGCTCCCGCAGTTCCCGACGTCCCCGGCGAAGCCGCTGGCGCAGGTCCGGGCTCGGACGAGTCCGGTCGGGCGGGTCGGGGTTCGGCCGAGGCGGTTGGGGCGGCTCCGGACTCGGACGAGTCCGCCAGCGCGAGTCCGGGTTCGGCCGAGACGGGTGGGGCCGCTCCGGGCTCGGGCGAGTCCGCCAGCGCGGGTCCGGGCTCGGGCGAGTCCAGCAGCGCGGGTCCGGGTTCGGGCGAGTCCAGCAGCGCGGGTCCGGGTTCGGGCGAAGCCGCGGGTGCAGCTGCCGGTTCGGCCGAGGCGGGTCGAGCGGGTCCGGGCTCGGGCGGGGAAGGCGAGGGGGCCGGAACGGGGCGGCGGCGCAGGCGCCGTCGGAGCGGACGTGGTCCCGGAGGTGGAGAGTCGGGCGGCGAGGGCGCCGCCGGAGCGGGTGGCCCTGCGGCCCGGGAGGGTGGGTCCGGCGGCGACCGGCGCCCTGGCTCCGAGGGCGGGCGCTCCGGTGGTGGGGCTGGCGGGGGTAGAACTGGAGGGGGTAGAACCGGCACAGAGGGTCGCCCGGCCGGTGCCCCCGGCGGCGAGCGTCGCGGCGGTCCGGGCGATGCCGGTCAGGGTGCTGCCCGCCGCGGCGGCCCTGGCGACGCCCGGCGTGGTGGTGCGGGCGGGGAGCGGGGCGGTCCGGGGGATGCTCGGCGTGGTGGTGCGGGCGGGGAGCGGCGCGGCGGTCCTGGCGGGGAGCGGGGTGGCGAGCGGGAGCGGGGCGAGAACGGAGCCCGGACTGCGCCGCGTCCGCCGGCGCACACCCTCCGGCTCGAGGTCGGCGGCCGGGGGGTCGAGCTGCACTGCGACACCTGCGAGCTCGTCGTCACCCACCTGGCCGGTCCCGAGGT
>JAUZEX010000494.1 GCA_030838815.1 Actinomycetota bacterium | reverse complement strand
CTGGCGGGTGTTGTCGTCGAACGTGCCGCTGATGGACGGACCGACCCAGTAGCCCAGGTCGGTCAGACGGTGCTGGAGGGCGATGACCTCGGGCCCGGACTCGCCCGGTGCCGTCACAAACGGTTCGCCGTGGACGATCCAGTAGCCGTCGTTGGCGCTGGCGGCCAGACCGACGGCCGTTCCCTCCACCGCCCCGCCGTCGGCCGGGGAGCCCTGGTCGGGAAGGCCGAAGGCGTAGATCTGGCCGTCGCGGCCGAGGAGCCAGTAGCCGCCACCCGAAGCCGGGGCGGCAATGGCGGAGACGGGCGCGGGCAGCTTGCCGGCGTCCATGGCGCCGAGGAACCCGGCGTCGCCGTAGGCGAAGACGCCTCCGTCCTCCGCCGCCAGCCAGTAGCCCCTGCCCGTCGGCGACGAGGCGAGGCCGACGACGGCGCCGTGCAGCGCCGAACCGGCCGGGGCACCGAGATAGGGCGCGTCGCCGAAGGCGAACAGACTCCCGTCCGCAGCCACCAGCCAATACCCGGTGCCGGACGGAGTGGCGGCCATGCCAACGATTGGAGACGCGAGGTGCCGGTCCCCGAGGGAGCCGAGGAAGGGCGCGGCGCCGAAGGCGAACACCCCGCCGTCGGTAGCCACGAGCCAGTACCCGGCGCCGCTGGGGAGGGCGGCGATGCCGACCACGGGGTGGGCCGGCTTCGGGCTGAGCGCACCGAAGAACCGGGCCGTGCCATAGCTGCGCACGGCGCCGTCGTCAGAGGCCAGCCAGTACCCGGCGGTGCGTTCCGCTCCGGCCCGGGCGATGGCCACCGGCGGCCGGGGGAAGGGCGCCGATCCATCGGGACCCTGGTTGGGCGCCGAGCCGTAGGCGGTGACGCTGTTCGGCTTCGCCGCCTGGGCGGCGGCCGAGGCCGGCCGGGCCCGGTCGGGGGGGACGACGTCCCCGAGCACCAGTGCTCCCAGTGCGACGACCACGGCAACGGCGTGTCGAAGCGCGACGCGACCCTGGCTCATGTCCTTCCCCCCATCGTGTGGCCCCAGCCTGTTTGCGCAGGTCATACCCGAAAAAGGGGAAATTCCAACCGCATCCAGGTCACTTTTCGTGAGCAGGGGCCCTCACACTCCGGGACAGCATCATCGGGGCTGGACGCGTCGCAGCCGCCAGCCGGATCGGCTGGCGGCTGCGTCGACGGGCGGCGTTTACCGCGCCCCGCCTAGTTGGCGGGACGGGCCGACGCCGAGTCGCCCTTCTCTGTCGGAGCGGCGTTGCTGGGGTCGAACGCCTTGTCCCCGGCCTGCTTGTTGGGGGCGCTGGCCTTGCCCGAGTCGGGCGCCCAGCCGTGGTCGCCTTCTTCGCCGATGGTCGTCTGACCGCGCTCGTTCTCCATCTTCTCGTCGCTCTCCATGCCTTCCGCCTTCTTGAACGCCTTGTCTCCAGTCATTTTCCAGGCCTCCTTTCGGGGGCTCTCGTGAGCTCCCATGGCCGCTTCCATACCCAGGCAGACGAGAACGCCATCTCCCCCATACGGGGGACCCCCCTATCGTGAGACCGTGACCTCCTCCGACGACGCCCCTCCCCGACCGACCCGGCTCGTGCTCATCCGCCACGGCGAGAGCCGCTCGACCGTCGACCGGGTCGTCGGCGGACACCGGGGCTGCACCGGCCTCACCGACCGCGGCGTCCGCCAGGCCAAGGCCCTGCGCGAACGCCTGAGCCGCACCGGCGAACTGGCCGGGGCGGCGGCGGTACTGACCAGCATCCTGCCCCGGGCCATCGAGACGGCCGAGATCATCGCCCCCGCCGTCGGCGGACTGGCGGTCGAGCAGCGCTGCGAGCTGTGCGAGATCCACCCCGGCGAGGGCGACGGCCTGACCTGGGAGGAGTTCACGGCCCTCTACCGGCCGGAGGGGCTGGCGTCGGGCAACCCCTACCGGGCGATGGCGCCGGAGGGCGAGAGTTGGGCCAGCTTCTTCGTACGGGCCGGGGAAGCCCTCCTGCAGGCGGCGGCCGACCACGCCGGCGAGACGGTGGTCGTCGTCTGCCACGGCGGGGTCGTCGAGAGCGCCTTCGCCGCCCTGGGCAACCTGCCGCTGCGGCGCCCGTTCGATGTCCGGGTGGAGAACACGTCGCTCACCGAGTGGTCGTACCACCCCACCGACGGCGACCTCGGCAACGCCGGCCACCGCCTCGCCCGCTGGCGGCTCGACCGGTTCAACGACGCCGCCCACCTCGCCGGCCTCGACGCCACCCTGGACTGAAGCTCCCGGAACGGCGGTAGCTAGGCTGCTGCCCCGTCCGACCAGCCAGGGGAGCAGTTCTTCGAAGGAGTCGCCGTGCCTCTCGCCGCCGCCGAACGCGCCCTGCTCGACGAGCGCCGCCCCCTGACCCGCGACGAGGCGCTGGCCGTCGCCCGGCTGCCGTTGGACGACCTGCCGGCGCTGATCGCCCTGGCCCATCGGGTGCGGCTGGCCTGGTGCGGGCCCCAGGTGGAGCTGGAGAGCCTCATCAACGCCAAGTCGGGCGCCTGCGCCGAGGACTGCGCCTTCTGCTCCCAGTCGGCCCACTTCGACACCGGCGTCGAGGTCTACCCCTTCCTGGACCTCGACGAGGTGCTGGCCGCCGCCCGGGCCACCCGCGACGCCGGCGCGACACAGTTCTGCATCGTGGTGGCGGTGCGGGGCCCGAGCGAGCGGCTCCTCGACAAGGTCATCAAGGCCGTGACGGCGGTGCGCGACGAGACCGGCCTGGAGGTGGCGTGCTCGCTCGGGCTGCTGGAGCCGGCGCAGGCGGCCCGGCTGGCCGACGCCGGGGTCCGCCGCTACAACCACAACCTCGAAGCGCCCCGGGCCGTGTTCGGCTCCATCTGTACGACCCACTCCTACGACGACCGGGTCGCCACCGCCCACGTGGCCATCGACGCCGGCATGGAGCTGTGCTGCGGCGGGATCCTCGGCCTCGGCGAGACGCTGGAGCAGCGGGTCGACTTCGCCTTCGAGCTGGCCGCGCTGGAGCCGTGCGAGGTGCCGGTCAACCTGTTCGACCCCCGGCCCGGCACGCCGCTGGCCGACACACCGGTCCTGTCCCCCAGAGAGGCCCTGCAGGCCATCGCCCTGTTCCGGCTGGTTCTCCCCGGGGCCTGGATCCGCCTGGCCGGCGGACGGGAGAAGATCCTCGGCGAGTTGCAGAGCATGGGCCTCTACGCCGGCGCCAACGCCCTCATCATCGGCAACTACCTGACGACGCTGGGCCGGGCCCCGGAGGACGACGTGGCCCTGCTGGAGTCGCTCGGGATGCCGGTGGCCGGCGGCGGGCCGGGCGAGGGCCGCTTCGTCGTGGCCGCCGACGGCACCCGCGCCCTGCCGGCCAAGCCCGTCCGGAAGCTGATCCCCCTCGACGCGTCGTGACCGGTGGGCCACGGCACGAGGAGCGCGGCGAGCGCACCCGGCGGCTGGCCGCCCTCGACCAGGCCCACGTCTGGCACCCGTTCACCCAGATGCAGAGCTGGATGGAGAGCACTCCGCTGGTCATCGAGCGGGCCGAGGGCTGCGAGCTGATCGACACCGACGGCCGCCGCTACCTCGACGGCGTGTCGTCGTTGTGGGTCAACGTCCACGGCCACGGGCATCCGGCCATCGACGCCGCCATCGTGGAACAGCTCTCGCAGCTGGCGCACTCGACGTTCCTCGGGCTCACCCACCCGCCAGCCATTGAGCTCGCCGTCCGGCTGGCGGCGCTGGCCCCCGGCTGCTTGGAGCGGGTCTTCTTCTCCGAGAACGGCGCCGCCTCGGTGGAGGTGGCCCTCAAGATGGCCTACTCCTACTGGCGCCACCGGGGCGAGGAGCGGCCGACGTTCGTGCGGCTGGAGAACGCCTATCACGGCGACACGATCGGGGCGGTGTCGATCGGCGGGATCGACCGGTTCCACGACACGTACCGGCCGCTGCTGTTCGCCACCGCCTCCATCCCGTCGCCCTACTGCTACCGCTGCCCGCTGGGGCTCTCGTATCCGTCGTGCGATCTGGCCTGTGCCGATGTCCTGGACGAGGTGCTGACCCGGGAGGGCGACACGGTGGCGGCGGTGGTCGTCGAGCCGCTGGTGCAGGGGGCGGCCGGGATCATCACCGCCCCCGACGGCCACCTGCGGCGGATCGCCGACATCGCCCGCCGCCACGGCGTCCTCCTGGTGGTCGACGAGGTGGCCACGGGCTTCGGGCGGACGGGGAAGATGTTCGCCTGCGAGCACGAGGGCGTCGAACCTGATCTGCTCTGCGTGGCCAAGGGCCTGACCGGTGGCTACCTGCCGCTGTCGGCCACGCTGGCAACCAGCGCCGTCTTCGACGCCTTCCTGGCCCGGCCGGAGGAGCACCGCACGCTCTATCACGGCCACTCCTACTCCGGGAACCCCTTGTGCTGCGCCGCGGCGCTGGCCAATCTCGACGTCTTCGAAGCCGAAGGGGTGCTGGCGGCGCTGCCGGCGAAGGTGGCGGCGCTGGCCCGGCTGCTGGCGCCGCTGGCCGACCACCCCCACGTGGGCGAGGTCCGCCAGCGGGGCCTGATGGTCGGTATCGAACTGGTCGCCGACCGGGCCACGAAGGAGCCCTTCCCCGAACACCTCCAGGTCGGAGACGAGGTGGCCCGCGCCACCCGCCCCCGGGGCGCCATCGTGCGCCCTCTTGGCGACGTCGTCGTCCTGATGCCCCCGCTGGCCATGACCGAACCCGAGTTGGCCCGCCTGGTCACGGCCACCGCCGAAGCGATCGACGAGGCCACCACCGGCGCCCTGGCCACCCTGCGCCCGTCCGCCCCGCAGGTACTCGCCTCCCGAGACCCGCTGTGACCCGCCGCCGCCCCGAACCGGCGTTCCATTTCCGCACCATCCCGGAAACCGAACGCCAGTTGCACGGCGAGCCGCCCCAGGCCGAACCGGCGTTCCATTTCCGCACCATCCCGGAAAACGAACGCCAGTTGCACGGCGAGCCGCCGCAGCCGCGATCCGGCGTTCGTTTTCCGCTGCATTCCGGGAGGCGAACGCCGGTTGGGGGGGCTGGATGAAGGCCGGTCCTCGGGCGGCGGCGCCGGTCGCGGCGGCGGTGGCGGTGGACCCGTTGGCTTTCTGCGCCGAGGAGGTGGCGCGACTCGAGGCGGCGGGGCTGGGGCGGCGGGTGCGGGCGCTGGAGTCGGCGTCGGAGCCGGAGGTTCTGCTCGACGGGCGGCGGGTGCTGTGCCTGGCGTCGAACAACTATCTCGGGCTGGCGGCCCATCCCGAGGTGGTCGAGGCCGCGGCCGAGGCGGCTCGCCGGTACGGGGCGGGCTCCGGCTCGGCCCGGCTGGTGACCGGCGGGCTGAGGATCCACGACGATCTCGAGGCCCGGCTGGCGGCGTTCAAAGGGACGGAGGCGGCGCTGCTGTTCTCGTCCGGCTACCTGGCCAACCTGGGGACGGTGGCGGCGTTGGTCGGGCCGGGCGACGCCGTGTTCTCCGATGAGCTCAACCACGCCTCGATCATCGACGGGTGCCGCCTGTCCCGGGCCGACGTCCACGTTTACCGTCACGGCGACGCCGGCCATCTGGCCGACCGGCTCGGGGCCTGGCGGCGCAGCGCGGGAGCGGGCCGCCGGGCGCTGGTGGTGACCGACTCGGTGTTCTCGATGGACGGCGACGTCGCCCCCCTCCCCGACGTCGTCGCCGCCTGCGACCGCCACGGCGCGGTGCTCATGGTCGACGAGGCCCACGCCACCGGGGTCGTCGGGCCCGGCGGGCGGGGCGCGGTGGCCGGGTACGGCCTCGACGGGCGGGTCGGCGTGGTCATGGGCACGCTGTCGAAGTCGCTGGGAGCGGCGGGGGGGTTCATCGCCGGCTCCGCCGGCCTGTGCGCCTACCTCCGCAACCGGGCCCGGTCGTTCATCTTCGACACGGCCCTCCCTCCCCCGACGGCCGCCGCCGCCCTGGCCGCCCTCGGGATCGTGGAACGGGAACCGGAGCGCCCGGTGCGGGCCCGCCGCCTGGCCGGCCGCCTGGCCGCCGGGCTGCGGGCGGCCGGCTACGACGTCCCCGACCCCCCCGCGGCCGTCGTCCCGGTGGTCGTCGGCGCCCCCGACGCCGCCCTCGGCCTGTCGGCCCGCCT
>JAUZEX010000932.1 GCA_030838815.1 Actinomycetota bacterium | reverse complement strand
TGGACACCCCCGGTGCGGTCGGCGACGAGGAAGCGGCCACGGTCCTGCGCTGCTTCGAAGCGGCCGGCGCCGGCGGCGCCCTGCGGTCCGACGACGGGGACACCGCCGAGGCCTTCTTCGCCGCCCGCCGCCTCGCCTACCCGGCCCTGGAACGGCTGGGGCCGCTGCTCACCGAGGACGTCTGCGTGCCCCGAACGCGGGTGACGGAGATGCTCGAGGCCATCGAGGCCACCGGAGCCCGCCACGGAGTGACGATCGCCAACATCGCCCACGCCGGGGACGGCAACCTGCATCCGCTGTTCGTCGTCCCCGCCGGGGACGACGACGCCCGCCGCCGGGCCCAACTCGCCTTCGACGACATCATCGCCGCCGCCATCGCCCTCGGCGGGACAGTGAGCGGCGAACACGGCATCGGGCTGCTCAAGCGGGCCGGCCTGGCCGCCCAGGTCGGCCCGGACGTGCTGGCCCTCTACGCCGCCGTCAAGCACGCCCTCGACCCGGCCGGAATCCTCAACCCGGGCAAGATCGTGTGAGGCCGGAGCGGCCTGGGGTCAGGACATTCCGGGGAGGAACTCGGGGATCTGGCAGCGGGTACGGCGGTCGAAGTTGGCCCGGTCGCAGCGCTGCAGATACTCCTCCCGCAGGGTCGTCCACAGGAAGGAGATGCCCTCGAAGCCTTCGTCGATCTGGGCCAGGCTCCCGCCCATGAGCACGGCGATCGGCTCCAGCAGGCAGGGGTCGACGAACGACGTGAAGAGGACCAGCTCGCCGAGGTCGGCGAAGCGGTGCATGTTGGCGAGGGCCATCGCCGGGTCGGGGTGGTTCTCCAGGTAGCTCTTCAGCTCCATGGTGCCGTAGGCGACGTGGCGGGCCTCGTCCTGCATGCAGCGCCGGAAGATCTCCCGGTCGACGTGGGTACGGGCCAGGAATTCTCCGGCCCGGAACACCGACAGCACGAAGCCCTCGCCGAGCAGGTTCAGCAGGTACGTGCCCATGGTGTGGGTGGGTGCCTCGAGGATGGCCTTCATCGACCACTCGAAGGCCGGGCTGGCGTGGAGCAGCCCGCCGCCACCGGCCAGGGCCCGCTTGCGGAACACCTCCATGTGGCGGGCCTCGTCCATCATCTGGGTGACGAGGAAGTTCTTCACCTCGAAGAAGTCGGCCGGGATCTTGTAGATCCACCGGGACGGGAAGTCGCCGGCCACGAACTCGACCTCGGACAGGAACGTGGAGAACTGGCAGGCCGCCTTCTCCAGGTCCTCCGAGACCGGCTCCAGCTCACTCCAGGGGATGTCGGTGGTGGAGTTCCACTGACGCGACTTTGCTTCCTCATACAGCGTCGAGACGTTGTCGGCCCACATCTCGTACTTGTCGAGCAGGGTGTAGGCCTCCAGCTCCGGCATCCGGTCGCGGTGCTCGGCCCGGACCGACCCCCGCGGGGAGAGGTTGCGGTACTCGGCCCGCTCCGGGATCGTCCCGTACGCCTTGGACCGGTTGATGTCGTTGTAGGTCAACCCCCGCGACGACGGCGCCACCTTCGTGCCCCAGTGGCTGTTGGTGGTGTCGGTCCAGTGCAGGGAGTAGGAGCCCCGCTCCAGCCGGTCCACGTTCTCGGCCAGGAGCTCGCCCCAGATCTGCTTGTCGTGCTCGAAACTGGCTTCCCAGGCGGCCAGCCCCTCTTCCTCCAGATCGGCGGCGGGCGGCGGGGCGGCCAGGTTCTCGAGCTCGCTCAGCATGTCAATTCCTCCCTCGGGGCGGGCGTCACCCTAGGTCCCCGCCCCCGGTCGCGGGGGCCAACCCGGGACCCCGGGCGTTTCGACGGCGCCGCGGCCGGGAAGTCACGGGGAGCACCCGTCCACTTCCAGGAGGCGACGCCATGCGTCTCAGCCATGTTCCGCTCCGGGCCATCACCGGCGCCTTCATCCTCAACTCGGGCCTGACCAAGTTGAGAGGCGGACCGGAGACCGCCGAGGGCGTACACGGCTTCGCCACCGCGGCCTACCCGCAGTTGAAGCGTCTGCGGCCCGAGCAGTTCACCAAGATGCTGGCGGTCGGCGAGATCGCTCTCGGCGCCGCCCTGCTCACGCCGGTGGTGCCGGCGACGTTGGTCGGCGCCGGCCTCACCGCTTTCTCCGCCGGCCTCCTCGGGCTCTACTTCCAGGTGCCGGGCATGCGCCAGGAGGGCTCCCTGAAGCCGACCGAGCAGGGCATCGGCATCGCCAAGGACGCCTGGCTCGGCGGGATCGGGCTCGCCCTCCTCGTCGACGGCATGGCCGACCGCAAGGACTGATCGCTCGGGGGCTTCACGTGCCGCCCCGACGGCACACCGCTACCGCGCCCACAACTACCGGGGCGGCATCCGGATGCCGCCGTCGACCCGGATGGTCTCGCCGTTCATGTAGTCGTTGGTGATGCACTCGACGACCATCGACGCCAGCTCTTCGGCCGTGCCGAGCCGGTGCGGGAACAGGACGTTGGCGCCGAGCTTGGCCTTGAAGGCGTCGGCCTGCTCGCCCGTCCCGTAGATGGGGGTGTCGATCAGGCCCGGGGCGATCGTGTTGACCCGCACCCCCTGAGCCGAGAGGTCGCGGGCGGTGGTGAGGGTCAGCCCGATGATCCCGCCCTTCGAAGCGGAGTAGGCGGCCTGGCCGATCTGGCCGTCAAAGGCGGCCACCGAGGCGATGTTGACGATGGCGCCCCGGCTCCCGTCGGCGTCGACGGGGTCGGTCTTGGCCATCCCGGCCGCGGCCAGTCGCAGGCAGTTGAAGGTGCCGATCAGGTTCACCCGGATGACCTTCTCGAACTTCTCGAGCGGCAGCGGGTTCCCGTCCCGGTCGACGGTCCGCCCCGGGGTGCCGATGCCGGCGGCATTGACGGCCGCCCGCAGGGGCGCCATCTCCAGGGCGGCGTCGACCGCCACCTGGACCTGCTCCGGGTCGGCCACGTCGGCCTTCACGAACAGCCCGCCGAGCTCCGAGGCCAGGGCCTCGCCCAGCTCCTCGTTGAGGTCGATCAGCACGCAGCGTGCGCCCCGCTTGGCCAGGGCCCGGGCCGAGGCGGCCCCGATGCCCGAGGCGCCCCCGGTGACGATGGCGGAAGTCCCGGCGAGTTCCATGACGGTTCCTTTCAGACTGAACGGCTTCAGATCTGGTCGGTGAGGATGGCGGCCAGGTTGCCCTGGAGCCGCAGGAGGATCTCCGACAGCTGGCGGCGCTCGGCCCGGCTGATACCGGTCCACAGCTCCTCCCGGAGGGCGACGTCGACGGCGGCCAGCTGGTCGACGACCGGGCCGGCCCGCTCGGTGGTGGCCACCAACCAGACCCGCCGGTCCCCGGCGTGAGCCGAACGCTCCACCAGATCCTTGCGCTCCAGGGCGTCGATGATCGAACCGGTGGCAGCCCGTCCGATGCCGAGACTCTCGGCCAGCTGCGTCTGGGTCATGGGACCGTGGGTGTGGACGTGCCCGAGCAGGAACGCCTCCGAGAGTTTGAGGTCGAGCCCGACCAGGCGGATGTCGTAGGCCCGGCGGACGCCGCGCGACGCCGCCATGAGGATCGACTCCAGCGTGCGCCCCGGCGGCGCGGCGAGCGGTTCGGCCGACGCCATCGCGGTTGCGGCGCTCAGCCCCGCCGGAGCAGCGTGCCGGTGCCGAGCCCGCCGCCGCAGCACATCGTGACGAGGGCGTGCTCCGCGTCGCTCCGCTCGAGCTCGTACACGGCCTTGGTCACGAGGATGGCGCCCGTCGCCCCGAGGGGGTGGCCGATGGCGATGGCCCCACCGTTGGGGTTCACCCGGGCCCGGTCCGCCTTCACTTCCCGCTCCCAGGCCAGCACCACGGAGGCGAAGGCCTCGTTGATCTCGAACACGTCGATGTCGTCGACGGTGAGCTTGTTGTCGGCCAGCAGCTTCTGGGTGGCGGGGATCGGGCCGGTCAGCATCAGCGCCGGGTCGGAACCGACGAGGCAGACGTCGACCACCGTGGCCTTCGGGGTGAGCCCGAGGGCGTCGGCCTTCTCCCGCGTCATCATGAGCAGCGCGCCGGCGCCGTCGGCGATCTGGGACGACGTGCCGGCGGTGTGGACGCCGTCGGGGCGGCCGGTGGGCTTCAGGGCGGCCAGACCCTCCAGGGTGGTCTCCCGGATCCCCTCGTCCCGCTCGACCCGATGGGTCGTGTCGGCGGGCTTGCCGTCCTCGTCGACGTCGGGGGCGTCGATGGGGAGGACCTGCGTGCCGTAGCGGTCTTCGCCCCAGGCCCGGGCGGCCCGGTCCTGCGACAGCTTGCCGAACTCGTCGCAGTCGGCCCGGGTGACCTTCCATTGCTCGGCGATGCGTTCCGAGCCCTCGAACTGGGTGGTGAACTCGTGGTGCTGCCAGTAGCGCTTGTTGATCGGCCGGCCGTTGGCCTGGTCCTTCGTCGTCGCCCCCATGGGGATCCGGCTCATGATCTCGACCCCGCAGGCCACGGCGACGTTGACGACGCCGGAGGCGATCAGGGCGTAGGCGAGGTTGGTGGCCTGCTGGGAGGAGCCGCACTGGGAGTCGACGGTGGTGGCGGCGACCTCGATCGGGAGCCCGGCGGCCAGCCAGGCGTTCCGGGTCACGTTCATGGCCTGCATGCCAACCGGCTGGACGCAGCCACCGACGACCTGGCCCACCTCGAGGGGGTCGACGCCGGTCCGCAGGAACAGGTCGCGCTGGACGGCGCCCAGCAGGTCGAGCGAATGCATCGTGGACAACCCGCCGTTGCGGCGCCCTATCGGCGTCCGCACGGCTTCGACGATCACGACTTCGGGCACGACGGCTCCCTTCGCGGGGTCGGTGAGGAAGCCACGCTGCCATACTGTATGGCGCGATACAAATCAGCCGATCGTGTAGTCCCGCAGCAGCTTGTTCATCTCGAGGAGGTGCATCTCCTCGGCGCCGATCTGGGTCCGGGCGTACTCCTCGAGGTACACCGACTGGTCACCGACGGTCTGGAGCAGCTTCCGGTAGAGCTTCAGGGCGGCCCGCTCGTGGGCGATCGACTCCCGCAGGATCTTGTCGATGTGGTGGTCGTGGCTCTCGTCGATCGGGGCGATCCCCTGCTCCGGATGCCCGCCGAGACCGGTGAGGATCTCCCCCGCCTGCGGGGCGTGGACGAGCGACTCGCTGGCCTGGGCCTGCATGAAGGCGACCAGCGGCAGCCGGTTCGGGCCGGTGATGACCAGGGAGTAGTGGGTGTAGCGCACGACACCCGACAGCTCGGCCTTCAGGATCTCGTTGAGGACGGCCACGGTCTGCGGCACGTCGATCAGCTCTTCCACCCACCAATCCTTCCGCGACTGCTCATCGAGCGTTCAGGTGCGCCCCTTCACAAACCCTAAGTGAATGACTTAGGCTATCCGAAGACGAACGGACTGGG
Source organism: Actinomycetota bacterium (assembly GCA_030838815.1). Lineage (GTDB taxonomy): Bacteria > Actinomycetota > Acidimicrobiia > IMCC26256 > BP-133 > BP-133. The sequence continues at coordinate 2,605 of JAUZEX010000932.1, read as the reverse complement.
GGGGCGAGGTGGCGACAATCTACGTCTGCCGCAAGTGCAAGCACTCCAAGGACCTGCAGAAGGGCCTGGAGCGCGGCACCGACGCCACCATCCGTCTGGTGGGCTGCCAGGACGTCTGCGACCAGCCCGTTGCCGGCACCCGGGTCGACGGCTGCCTCCAGTGGTTCGGCGGGCTCGACAAGCCCAAGCGCCAGCGGGCGCTGATCAACCTGGTCAAGGACGGAGGCGACGGGCCCGTCCCGGAGGTCCTGGCCAAGACCCGGTCCCGCAAGCGGGCGGGGAAGAGTCCTCGCTGAGGACGTCCTCATAGGGTCGTCGTAGGGCTCTTCAGGCGCGACACGTTGCTGCCGATATCACGATCAGTGGTGCGGAGCTTCTGGGGCCACGCACGCGAGCACCTGGGGAACATTCGTGACGCTCGTCCATGCCTTTGGGCGGCCGCGGCTTCGGCGCGCCGCCGTCGCCGGCTGTGCCGTACTGGCCACCGTGGTGGTGGCCGCCGCGCCGGCCGCCGCCGTTGCCGGTGACGGAGACCCGACCCGGCCCTGGGCGGCCGTGGTCGATGCGGGAGACGGGATCCGCGTCGAGCGCGTCGCCGCCCTCGGCGCCGCCGACGCCGCCCGCAAGGTCGACCGGGCGACGGGCGGGGCGCCGATCCTGGCCCTCGACGTCGACCGCCCGGCGCGGGCGACAGGCGTCGGGGTCGACCCGCTCCGGTCGGCGCAGTGGGCCCTCGACGAGTTGGGCTTCGAATCGGTCCGGGCCGCGGTCGATCCGTCGACGGTGACCGTGGCCGTGGTCGACACCGGCGTGGAGGCCGCCCACGAGGACCTCGCCGGCGTCGTGCTGCCCGGCTGGGACGCCATCGCCGACGCCCCCGGCGCCACCACCGACGTCTACGGCCACGGCACGCACGTGGCCGGCATCGTGGCCGCCGTGGCCGGCAACGGCGTCGGCGGGAGCGGCGCCGCCGCCGGGGTGCGGATCCTGCCCGTCCGCGTCCTCGACGACGCCGGTCAGGGCTGGTCGTCGACCATCGCCGACGGGATCCGGTGGGCCGCCGACCACGGCGCCGACGTCATCAACCTGTCACTGGGCGGCACCACCCCGTCCGGCGTGTACGACGCCGCCATCGACTACGCCGTCAACGTCCGGGGCGTCGTCGTCGTCGCCTCGGCCGGCAACGACTACCAGAGCGGCAACCCGATGGAGTACCCGGCCTCGGATCCCGACGCCATCGCCGTCGGGGCCAGCACCGCCTCCGGCGTCCGGGCCTCCTTCTCCAGTACCGGCGGCTATGTGGCGCTGGCCGCCCCCGGGTCGTCGATCCTCGCTCCCTGCCCTCCCGGGGGCCAGGTCTGCGGCGGCAACTCCGGATACGCCCGCCTGTCCGGGACCTCGATGGCGGCGCCGTTCGTGTCGGCCGCCGCCGCCCTGCTCCGGGCGGCCCGGCCCGGGGCCTCCCCGGCCCAGGTGCGGGCCTGGCTGACGGCCACCGCCACCGACGCCGGTTCTCCGGGGCGCGACGACGAGTTCGGGGCCGGGATCGTCGACCCGGTCCGGGCGCTGGCCGCCGCCTCGGGCGGGTTGGCCGTACCGATCGGGGTCACGGCCGGGACGCCGGCCGGAGGGGGAACGGCGGTGCGGGAGGTCTCGGCCGGCGGGGCCGGCGCCGGCTACTGGATGCTCGACGCCGACGGCGCTGTCTACGGCTTCGGCAACGCCCGGCCGTGGGGCAGCGCCCCGGTGGGCCCGGCGTCGGCCGCCGACCTGGCGCCGACCCCGTCCGGCCGGGGCTACTGGGTTGTCGACGACACCGGGCGGGTCTTCGCCTTCGGCGACGCCGCATGGCGGGGCAACGCGGACCGCGCCGTGCTGCGGGCCGGGGAGCGGATCACGAGCCTGGCGGCCACGCCGTCGGGCGGCGGGTACTGGATCTTCACCAGCGTGGGCCGGGTGCTCCCCTTCGGCGACGCGCCGTTCCTCGGCGACGTCAGCGGCCGGGCGCTGGGCGGGCCGGTGCTCGACGCCATTCCCACCCCCTCCGGGGCGGGCTACTACCTGGTGGCATCGGACGGCGGCATTTTCGCCTTCGGCGACGCCCGCTTCGCCGGGTCGATGGGCGGACGGCCACTCAACGCTCCGGTCCAGTCGCTCGTGCCCGATCCGGACGGGTCGGGCTACTGGCTCGTCGCCGCCGACGGCGGGATCTTCGCCTTAGACGCCGGCTTCGCCGGTTCGATGGGCGGGCGGGCGCTCAACCGTCCGATCACCGGGATGGTGCCCTACGGCGCCGGCTACCTGATGGTCGGCGCGGACGGCGGCGTCTTCGACTTCTCCGACCTGCCGTTCGCCGGGTCGCTGGCCGGGCGGACCCTGGCCCGCCCCGTTGTCGCGGTCGCCCCCGGCCCATCCGGTTTACTGGGGGGATGAGTTCGCCTGCGCCGGGCCGGCCCGTCCGCATCGGGCTGTTGGGCTTCTTCACCGCCGACACGGCCCCGGTCGTCGACGTCGCCCGGATGGCCGAGGCCCGCGGCGTCGAGTCGCTCTGGGCCCCGGAGCATTCACATATCCCGGTCGTGTACACCAGCCCGACGCCGACCGG
>JAUZEX010000931.1 GCA_030838815.1 Actinomycetota bacterium | reverse complement strand
CTCCGGCTTGACGGCGATCTGGTAGCGGTCGCCGGGGGCGTTGCACAGCGAGTACTGGCGGACCCGGCCGCTGGGCAGGTGGAGGTCGATGTGCGAACCGGGCGTGAACCGGGGCAGCGGCTCGTCGACACCCTCGAGCACGAAGGTGGCGATCCCGGCGCCGCCGACCTCGCGCCGTTCGACCACCCGCGCCGTCCTGACCGTGGCGTAGGCCTGGCGGGGAAGCTCGATCGATTCGGGGGCCCGGAACAGGCCTCGCTCGGGGATGCCCTGCCGGGTGAGCACCCCGTCGCTCAGATCCCAGAGGTGGTGGTAGCGGTGGAACGGGATGTGCGGCATGGCGTGATGGAGGCAGTGGTCGGTCTGGCCCAGCCAGTAGAGCTTGCCCGGGCGCGACGTCCGGATGGTCACGGTGGTCTGGAAGGGCGCCGTCTCCCAGTTCGCCTCCTCCGGATGCTGGATGTGGGCGAAGAAGTAGACCAGGACCAAGGTCGCCAGCTTCTGGGGGATCAGCCAGACGAGGACGAACTCCCAGGCGTAGGGGGAGAGCAGGAAGGCCACCTGGACCCCGATGTAGATCGCCAGCGTGAGCACGAACATGGCCCGCTCCCGGCGGGGGCGGATCCGCCACAGCTTGGTGAAGTACCAGTGGGTCCAGATCCACTCCGGGGTCATGAGCACCAACGGGAGCGCCGGCTTGGGCGCCCGCACGAAGAGGTCGTCCGGGTCCCGGTCGGGATCCCCCACCCAGCGATGGTGCTCCAGGTGGAGGATCCGGTAGATCGTGGTACTCAGGCCGGGGACGAAGAGGAACGCCGACACCGTGCCGATGAGATTGTTCAGCCGCTCGTTCCTCGAAGCCGATTGGTGGACCGCGTCGTGGAGCGGCGTGAAGCTCACGTAGATGGCGAACTGGTTCAGGGCCACCATGAGGAGGAACGGGATGCCTCCCGCCAGGTACGCCCACGTGGAGGCGGCGAAGGTGCCGTAGGCCAGGGCGACCAGACCGATGTGCGGCCACGACACGACCGGCTTGCGGGCCACCTTCGCGTACTCCGGGTCCTGCACCACCTGAGCCAGGACCTGACGGACGGACGGATTGGCGGTGATCGTCATGCTCCCAGTGTCCGCCAGCGCCCCCCTCTGGCACCATGTCCTCGAGGTCGACTTCTGCGGGGATTTCCTGGCCGCACGGCACAAATCGGCCTCTACGGGATCCTGTCGAACGCGGCGGACGTCGTGCGGGCGGTGGGGCTCGAACTCCGATCAACACCATCCGGGCCAGTGCCGCCTGATCCCGAAAAGTGCCTTCCACCAGGGACTTTAGCGGAACGGCGACCACCGGGTCCGGCCGCTACTCGACGCTGATGCCCGCCAGGAGGGAGACCTCCTCGCGACGCAGCCCCGCGACCCGGGTCGTGGTTTGCTGCGAGGCAGCGCCGAAGTCACCGAAGGAGCTGCACCTGCTGATGATCCACACGAATCTTCGATCCCAGCCCAGTCGACCGCTTGACAGCCCTGACCGCCGGGAAGAGCCCGTGAGCATCCATTCCCCCCCTGACTTCACGCTGGCGGCCGCCGTCCTTGGCTCGGGCTCTTCGTCGCCGCCTCGGCGGCGTGCGGGCTGGCGCCGACCATGACCGCGCTGGTCGCCGCCGCCTTCACGCCGCTGAGCGCCCGGATGGCGGAGCGGGTCGGGGCCCGGCTGCTGATCACGACCGGGCTCGTGTGCATGACGGCCGGCCTGGCGATCTTGGCTGTAGTCCCGTCGACGACGCCCGTCTGGGCGCTGGCCGCTCTGATGGTTCTCGTCGGTGTGGCCGGCCCGCTGGTCACTGCGGCCGGCAGCCTGCTGCTGCGCACTCCCACGAAAGGAGCAACCTCACTCTGGGCGCCCGACGGCTGGCTGTTCTGCCTGACCACGAGCGGGAACTTCCGCGACGGCACCGACTGAAAGGAGACCACCATGCGAGGAGTCTTCCTCCACGCCCCCGGCGACATCCGGGTCGAGCACCGGCCCGACCCGACCATCGTCGAGCCGACCGACGCCATCATTCGCCTCTCGGCGACCTGCGTCTGCGGGTCTGATCTCTGGCCCTACCGCGGCATCGAGACCGTTGACGGGCCCGCCCCGATGGGGCACGAGTACGTCGGCATCGTCGAAGCCGTCGGCCCCGCCGTCACCACCATCAAGCCCGGTCAGTTCGTCATCGGGTCGTTTTTCGCCTCTGACAACACCTGCGAAATCTGCCGGGCCGGCTACCAGACCTCCTGCCTGCACCGGGAACTCATCGGTGCCATCGGAACGCAGGCGGAACTGGCCCGGATCCCGCTGGCTGACGGCACCCTCGTCGCCACCCCGGACGTCCCGCCCGACGACCTCATCCCGAGCTTCCTCGCCGCCTCCGACGTCTTGGGGACGGGCTGGTTCGGTGCCGTCGCGGCCGAGGTCGGCCCCGGCAAGACCGTCGCAGTCGTCGGCGACGGAGCCGTCGGACTGCTCGGCGTCATGGCCGCCAAGCGCCTCGGCGCAGAGCGGATCATCGTCATGAGCCGCCACGCGCCACGACAGAAGCTGGCCCTCGAGTTCGGCGCCACCGACATCATTGAAGAACGCGGCGACGAAGGTGCAGCCCGGATCAAGGACCTCACCAACGGACTCGGCGCCCACTCCGTCATCGAGGCCGTCGGCACCCGGGAGTCCATGATGCAGGCCGTCCACGCCACCCGCCCCGGCGGGCACATCGGCTACGTCGGCGTCACCCACGGCGAACTGCCCGGCGACCAGCTGTTCTTCAGCCACACCCATCTGCACGGCGGCCCCGCACCGGTCCGACGGTTCCTGCCCGAGCTCATCGACCTCATCTGGAACGGTGAGATCGACCCGGGGAAGGTCTTCGACCTCACCCTCCCGCTGGACGAGGCCGCCGAGGGCTACCGCGCCATGGACGAGCGCCGCGCCATCAAGACGCTGCTTCGCCCCTGATGAAGGAGACCGCATGGGAGATCCAGCCGAGCCTGCGCCCAGCTGGCTGAGCCCCGCTGGGCAATGATGACTCCCGACAGCAGCCGCTGGCGGAGGTAAAAGGCATGGGTGCTGAAGAACGGGTGAAGGCCCTGGGCATCGAACTGCCGGCCGGCTCGTCGCCGGTCGGTAACTACGTCTCCGCCGTTCGCAGTGGGTCGCTGCTCTTCCTCGCCGGCCACGGCCCGCTCCGCGCCGACGGCGCCATGGTGCAGGGCAAGGTGGGGCACGACCTGGATGTGGCGGCGGCCAAAGACGCCGCCCGGCTGGTCGGACTCAGCCTGCTGACGACTCTGCGCCGCGAACTCGGCAGCCTCGATGAGGTCGAGCGGATCGTCAAGGTCCTCGGCATGGTCAACTGCGCGCCGGGGTTCAACCACACCCCGGCCGTGATCGATGGCTGCTCCGATCTCCTCGTTGAAGTATTCGGTGAGGCGGGCCGGCACGCCCGATCGGCGGTCGGGATGGCCGAACTGCCCTTCGATATCCCGGTTGAAATCGAACTCATCGCCGAGGTGCGGTAGCTCGTCATGTCGCGGGGACGGGCGACGGTCTGCTGGTTACGTTCGCCTCCGCGGTGGACGCTCTCGCCGCGGCCGTGGCCGCCC
>JAUZEX010000919.1 GCA_030838815.1 Actinomycetota bacterium | reverse complement strand
CGGTTTGCCCACATACTTTGTGGGCAAACCGCTCGCGCCGAAGAGCCAGCGCCGGGGAGTCGCTGTGCCGCGTCGCCTGGGATCATCAGCCGGGGCTGACCGGCGACCCCCGGGAGCACGCGGAGATCGTCGCTTGGCACGAACCGCCCCACGTTGTCCTGACGGTGGTCGCCTCGGCCTCGGCCGCGCCGACACCGTGAACGTCGCCGAAGGCCTCGACTATGACCCTGGGACGCCCGGTCCGATGGTCACTGGGCCAGCACCGCACCCGCACGACCAGCACCGCACCCGCACAACCCCGGTGCGGTCTCCTGCCCCCGGGCGCCCGGACCCGCCAGGACATGCTGAAGACCTTCGGGCCCCCGGGGTGACGGCGCCGGCAAAACTGGTCCGGCTGTCCGACCTCCGGCGGCTCCAGCCGACCGGGTCGTGCGACAACCCGCCGTGCCCGGCCGGGCTCGTCCTGCGGATGATCCTCCAGACAGGGGCAGCGGCTGTACCGGACCGTCCGTGTGTGCTCTCAGCGTCGCCCCAGGGACGGCCGGACAATCTGTTGCCCGAAGGGGTAGCTCCGATTCGTCCACGAAGGAGTTCCACGTGCTCGCAGGTCCTCGCCGTATCGGCGTCGTGCTGTGCTCGTTGCTGGCGGTGGTCGCCGCCCCCAGTGCCGCCGTCGCCGATGGACGCTTCCATGCCACCGGTGTCTCCAACTCGGTCAACGACCCGAAGGGTGACGTGAAGAACGAGGACGGCGGCGCGGCCGCCCAGCCCGAGGCCGACATCGTCGTCGCCGGTGCCGAAGACCGCGGCAACGACGTCGTCTTCAGCGTGCTCGTCGACCGGCCGACCGACCCCAAGACCACGAAGAACTGGGAGAGCGGCACCGCTGCCGCCTGGGGGGTCGACACGAACGGCGACAACACCGTCGACTATCTCGTTGCGTTCGGCCGCAACGAGAAGGGCCAGCTCGCCGTGCAGGTCGCCCGGGTCGACAACCAGGCCGGTGCCGCCGCCCCCTGCGCCGGCACGGCCAGGCTCGGGCCGAAGGGCGAGTTCGTCGCCGCCGTTCCGGCCGGCTGCCTCGGTGACCCGGCTTCGTTCCGGTACGGGGCGGCGATGTCATGGGACACGGATCCGGCCAATGACAACGCGCCGGCCGTCGGCGACAGCGCCCCCGACGGCGACACCCTGGCCGGGCCGGTGACCAAGCCATGACGTGACGGCGGGCGCTCGGCATGGTCCCCATGTCCTTCACCGCTCCGGCGCGGTCAGCGAGGTCGTTCTCGCCGCCCGCCGCGCCGTGATGGCCTGTGTCGCGGCCATGACCAGGAGGAGCCACACGCTTCCGAGGGCCCAGCCGCCGAGGACGTCGGTGAGCCAGTGCGCACTGAGGTACAGGCGGCTGATCCCGATGATCGTGACGGTCAGGACGGCAAGGGCCCAGACGGTGACCTTCTGGCGCCAGCGGGGTGTGCCGCCGGCCACTACGACGGCGAGCATGCCGTACACCGCGGCGGCCTCGGTGGCGTGGCCGGACGGAAAGGCGTACCCGGTGAAGTGACCGATGGCCAGGGTGGCCGGCGGGCGGGCCCGGCGGGTGAGGCTCTTGACGGCCTGGGACAGGAGGAACGAGCCGCCATAGGCGACGGTGAGGAGGGCGAGTGGTCGAGGGCGGTGGCGTCCCCATCGGTACCAGGCGCCGACGGCGAGGCCCAGGGGGATCAGCGCCACGGAACTGCCGAACGTGGTGATGATCCGCATGGCCATGGTGAGCCACGGTTCCCGGTGATGCACGAACCACCGGAGGACGGGCTGGTCGAACCGGATCGCGCCCTCGCCGCCGACGACGTCCTGGACGAGGCCGCCGAGCACCCAACCGATGGCCACCAGGGCGGCCAGCGAGGCAGTGAGCGATAGGCCGAGCGCCCCTCCGGGCTGCAAGCGGCGGGCGAGGAAGTCGAGCTGACGGCCGTACCGGGCCCGCAGTCGGGCCAGGGCCGGTCGGTTGAGTTGGGCCGAGGCCAGCGCCCGGAAGCGGTCCTGGTGGCGGCCGATCCACCGGGCGATGAGCACCACCGCGACCGTCAGGACGAGGAGCAGGAAGAGAAGGAGGCTGGCACGGCCAGCGACATGTTCCACATGACGCCAGCTGTCGCCGGCCAGGTAGCCGGCGAACACGAAGGCCGTGGCCCACATCACGCCCCCGGCGGCGTTGTAGGCCAGGAACCGCCGGTAGGGGAGGCCGGACATGCCGGCCAACCCGGGGATGAGGACCCGGAGCGCAGCGGTGAAGCGCCCGAAGAAGACCGCCTTCCCGCCCCGGGTCTGGAGATACCGCTCCGCCCGTTCGAGGTGGTCGGCCTTGACGACCCGCCCGATGCTGCCCTGGAGGAGGCCGCGGCCCCAGCGTTTGCCGACCTCGTAACCGATGCTGTCACCGACGATGGCCCCCGCCATGGCGGCCAGCAGCACCGCCCCGAGGCCGGTCTGATGCTGGGAGGCCAGCACACCACCGAGGAGCACCGCGATCTCGCCGGGGAAGACGAAGCCGATGAAGGCCGACGACTCCAGGGCCGGGAGCAGGAAGACGACCGCCAGAGCCGATGCCCCGTGGAGTCCGAGGATCCGCTCGGCGATCGAGGCGATCATCGCTCGCGAGAGTAACGCCCGGAAGCCGCTCAGCCGAGCAGGCGGTTGGTGACGAGCAGGGTGGCAAAACCGGCGGAGAGGGCCGGTAGGCCGACGCGCCACCCGACCCGGCTGTAGGTCCGGGCGTCGACGGGGACGCCGAGGCGCCGGGCGGTGTCGAGCCAGAGCAGGCCGGCCAACGAACCGTTGATGGCCAGCACCGGTCCGAGGTTGACGCCCAGCAGGAGGGCCCAGAGGCGTGAGCCGGGCTTGGCGCCGAGAGCGGGGAGCGACACGAGCAGGGCGGGCAGGTTGTTGAGGGCGTTGGCTCCGAACGCCGACACGACGAAGATCCGGGCCGTCGACCCGCTTCCCGTCCCGCCGAGGACCCGATCGAGGTGGAGGCTCGGCGAGGCGGAGGCGGCGAGAACGCCGAGCGAGGCGGCGAGGATCGCCGCATTCCAGGGGATCGTGCTCCACGGAACCCGGCGCGTCAGGGCGACGAGGACCACGTCGGCGACACCGGCGACGACCCAGGCGGGGACCGCCCAGACGTCGCCGACGGTGAAGCCCACCAGCACGAAGAGAACCACCGGCGCGCCGAGCCGCAGGGCTCGAGGATCGAACGGCTCGTTGATCGAGCGGCTGGGGACGTTTTCACGGAACACCCGGCGATAGGCGCCGTAGCCGACCGCGGTCGCAGCCGCCGAGGCCGGCCCGAGCCGCGAGGCGAACGCCGCAGTACCGAGATCGAACCGGCCGACGGCCAGGAGGTTGGTCAGGTTCGACACCGGCAGGGCGCTCGACGCGAAGCAGGCGAGAAGGATCGGCATGAAGCCGAGCGCAACCGGATCGAGACCGTGCCGCCGGGCGATCCGGACGTAGAGCGGGGTGAGCAGAACCACCGACGCGTCGAGGTTGAACAGCGTGGTGACCGCGGCGGCGAAGAGCCAGAGCCCCAGGTGCAGGTGCCGGCGGTGGTCGATCCGGGCCGCGACGGCGGTGAAGAAGCCCAGACGATCCAGCATCACGGCCAGCGGCACGGCGAGCAGGAGGAACCCGAGCGGTTCGACCATCGGATCCAGGGCGTCGCCGACCATGGCCGGTCCGAATGCTCCGAGCGCCAGGCCGGCGACGACCATCAAGACGGGTACACCCCACGCCGGGACCCCTGGTCGGCGGATCAACACCCCGGCGACGGCGATCACCAGCAACCCCAGCCGGATGGCGGTCATCGCTCCCGGGTCGTCGGCCGCCCAAGCACGGCCGTGAGGCTAGCGACGGATCAGGTCACCCGGCGGCGAGCTCGGGGTGGGCGACCGCGCCGGTACGCGTCGACGGCGGAAGCGCCATGCCGCCGCGGCGGAGGAGGTTGAGCAACGCGTCGGGCGACTGCGGACGGGCAAACCAGAAGCCCTGGCCGAGGTCGCAGCCCAGCCGGCGCAGCGCCGCCGCCTGGTCGGCCGTTTCGATGCCCTCGGCCACCAGGGTCAGCTGGAGGGCGTGCGCCATCTCGATGACGGCCCGGACGATGGCCCGGGCCTGGGTCGTGTCGGCCCCGGTGCCGAGCCCCTCGATGAACGCCCGGTCCAGCTTGAGGACGTCGACCGGGAACCGGCGCAGATAGGCCAGCGAGGAGTAGCCGATCCCGAAGTCGTCGACCGCCACCCGCACGCCGACCCGGAACAACCGACGGAGCGCCTCGAGGTAGAAGTCGGCGTCCTCCATGAGCACGCTCTCCGTGATCTCGAGGCAGACCTTGGTCGGGTCGAGCCGGTGCTCGGCGATGGCGGTCGACACGACGCCGGCCAGGTCGCCGGACGCCAGCTGCCGGGCCGACACGTTGACGCACAGCTCCAGATCGGCGGCCCCGGGGACTTCGTCCCGCCAGGCGGCCAGCTGGGCGCAGGCCTCCCGGAT
>JAUZEX010000917.1 GCA_030838815.1 Actinomycetota bacterium | reverse complement strand
CGAACGGGCCAAGACCGAGTTCCTGTCCAACATCTCCCATGAGCTTCGCACCCCCCTCACCCCCATCAAGGGCTACGCCGAGATGCTGCGGCGGGACCAGCAGATGCCGGCCACCCGCCAGCTGGCGCCCGACAAGCGGCGGGCGTTCATCGACGGCATCCTCGAGTCGTCGGAACGGCTCGAGCGGACCGTCGATATCCTGGTCAACTTCGCCGCCATGGAGGCGGGCCGGCTCGTTCTGCGGACGGAGCCGGTCGATTCGGCCAACCTCGTCCATGAAGTTTGCGAAAGATGGCGCTCAAGGTCGGGCGTGCATCGTGTCGAAGAACTAGTCAACGGACGGCCCCGCGTCCTGGCCGATCGCCGGTTGCTGGAGCGGAGCATCGACGAGCTGGTCGACAACGCCGTGAAGTTCTCGCCGGAAGGGGGTGTCGTGACGGTTCGGGCTGAACTCATTGGAGCCGGCGACGGCCGCGCCGTCGAGATCTCCGTCTCCGACGAGGGCATCGGTATCGCCCCGTCCGACTTCGACCGGATCTTCACCGACTTCTCCCAGATCGACGGCTCCGCCACCCGCCGCTACGGCGGCCTCGGCCTCGGCCTGCCCTTCGTCCAGCGGGTCGTCGCCGCCCACGGCGGCACGCTCACCGCCACCTCGGAGCCCGGTCGGGGCTCGACGTTCACGATGGAGCTGCCGGTCACCGGCGGCACCCGTGGCAACGGCTCCGGCCCGGCGGCGGAGTGACAATGGGCACGCTGAACCGCACCGTCATCGCCCCGCTCTCGAGCGCCATCATCACCGTCATGGTGGCCGGCCTCGTCGTGGCCGCCGTCGACAACATGGACCACAACAAGGTCCGGGAGGGCACCGCCCGCCTCGACGCCTCGGGTGTGGTGGAGGTGTCGATCGGCGGCTCGCCCTTCGTTCGGGCTTCGCACGGGCGCACCCTCGGGGCCAGCGACCAGGTCCGGGTGATCGACGGCACCGCCACCCTCGAACTGCCCCACAACTCGAAGGTGGAGATGCGGGCCGGGTCGGCCGTCACCATCAACGGCTCCGCCCAGCCGGCCATCGCCCTCAACGACGGCGACCTGCTCGTCGAGACCGGGCGGGGCGACGCTCTCGGCATCGACGGCGGGACCTCCATAATCTCCGTGGCCGGTGCGGCCAAGCTCCGCCGGGGCGTCTCCCTCGCCGCCGGGGTCTACGAGGGCACCGCCCGCCTCCAGCGCAACGAGCAGGGGCTCACGATCCCGCAGTACCGCCAGGCCGCTGTCGTCGGCACCGGCATCCTGCCCCAGGTTCCCGAGCCCCTCAGCTTGTCGCCGAGCGACGAGTGGGACCGGCGCGAGCTTGGCCAGGTCATGGCCCTCGACGAGCAGCTGACGCTCATCACCCACAGTTTCGAGGCTGAGGCCCCGGCGTCCCCCGCCCCGGACCTCTACAAGGAGTGGCTGCCGAAGGCGGCGTCGTTCCCGATCACGCCCGAGCTCCTCAGCGGCCGGGCCCCGGGCGAGAACCTCGTCGGCCTCACCCTGGTGGCGCTCGACAAGGGTGACTTCAACAGCCGGGTCCTGGGGATCTTCGGCTTCCGGGCCGCGGGTGCCAGCTGGGGTCTGGTGGCGGCCGACCGGGCCATCAACCCGACGCCGGTGCTCACCGATCTCGAGTCCGCCATGGCCAAGCTCGGGCCCGAGCCCCTGCTTCCCGGCGACGTGGCCAGCGGTCCGATCCTCGCGGGGCACAGGACGGTCAACCTCGGCGGGCAGCTCAGCCCCGTCATCCCCGGAGCCGGCGGCGCCAACGGCGGCTCGCCGGGCAGCGGTACCGGCGGGGCCGGCGGCACGGGCTCCGGTGGTTCAGGCGGCTCCGGTGGTTCCGGCGGCTCGGGTGGTTCCGGCGGCTCGGGCGGTTCCGGTGGCTCGGGCGGCGGCAAGCAGAAGCTCATCGACATCCCGCCCACGGGCACATTCCTCGACCCCGTCCTCGGCCCGGTGATCACCCCGGTGGAGGACCTGCTCTCCGGCCTCCTCGGGGGCCTCCTCGGCCAGGGCAGCCCGACCACCCCCGGCACCAAGTCGTCGACCAGCCCGGTGACGCAGCCGACGGGCACGCTCCCGGCCACCCTCCCGACGTCCTCGCCGACCTCGGGGACGACCGGTTCCGGCACGACCGGTTCCGGCACGACCGGCTCGGGCACGACCGGTTCGACGGCCTCGACCGGCACCGGCGGCTCGACCTCGACCGGCTCCGGTGTGCCGTCGTCCCCCACCACCACGACGACGTCCCCCGGGCTGCTCGGCGGGATCGTCGGCGGCCTCACGAAGACGATCGGCGGCCTGCTCTAGACGGCGCGTCGCCCGTCCTGCCCCGGTTCGGCCGCGGTCGGCCTCTAGGCTGCGCCCCATGCGTATGCCCACCATCGAGCGGCGCCGCCCGTCCAACCGGCGGATCGTGCTGATCGCGCTTGCGGCCGTGGTGGTAGTCCTCCTGGTGAGCCTCCGGGGCATCGCCGGGTTCTACACGGACTACCTGTGGTTCAAGGAGCTCGGCTACACCGAGGTGTGGCGGGGCCTACTGGTGGCCAAGGCCCTCCCGACCGCCGTCTTCACGGTCGTTTTCTTCCTGCTCATCCTCGGCAACCTCATCATCGCCGACCGCCTCCAGCCGCGGTTCCGCCCCGCCGGCCCGGAGGAGGAACTGGTCGAGCGGTACCGCCAGTTCATCGGCCCCTACGCCGGCCGGGTGCGCCTGGCGGTGGCCGCCTTCCTGGCGGTCGTGGCCGCCAGCGGCCTGACGTCGCAGTGGAACGCCTGGATCCTGTTCCGGAACCGGGTCCCTTTCGGGGGGCCGGGCGACCCGCAGTTCGGCGCCGACACCGGCTTTTATGTCTTCACGCTGCCGTTCCTGCGCTTCATCTTCGAGTGGACCTTCGCCGCCCTCGTGATCGTCCTCCTCGTGACGGCCGTGGCCCACTATCTGAACGGCGGCATCCGGGTCCAGGGGCCGCTGCAGCGGGTCACCCCCCAGGTGAAGGCCCACCTGTCGGTCATCCTCGGGGCCATGGCGCTGCTCAAGGCCTTCGGCTACTGGCTCCAGCGCTTCGAGCTCAACTTCTCCAGCCGGGGGGCGGTGCAGGGCGCCAGCTACACGGATGTGAAGGCGGAGCTGCCGGCGCTCAACATGCTGATCGTCATCTCCATCGCCGCCGCGCTCCTCTTCTTCGTCAACCGGTGGCTGAAGGGCTGGGTCCTGCCGATCATCGCCGTGGGCCTGTGGTCGTTCGTGTCGGTGGTGATCGGCGGGATCTACCCGACGGTCATCCAGAAGGCCAGCGTCGAGCCCAACGAGCTCCAGAAGGAGAGCCGTTACATCCAGCGCAACATCAACGCCACCCGGGCGGGATTCGGCCTCGACAAGGTGGTGGTGAAGGACTTCGGCTACAAGGAGGACCTCACCGCGGCCGCCATACAGTCCAATGAGGGCACGATCTCCGACGTCCGCCTGTGGGACCCCGACGTCCTGCAGCAGACGTACACCGAGCTCCAGCAGGTCCGGCCGCAGTACACCTTCGGCGACGTCGACATCGACCGCTACCGGATCGACGGGCGAGCCCGCCAGGTCGTGCTCTCGGCCCGGGAGATCAACCTCGACAAGCTGCCCAGCCAGACCTGGCAGAACCGCCACCTCGTCTACACCCACGGCTACGGGGTCGTGGCGTCGCCGTCCAACGGCGTGACGAAGGACGGGGCGCCCTCGTTCCTGATCAAGGACATCCCGCCCAACTCGACCCAGCTCGAGGTGACCCAGCCGGCCATCTACTACGGCGAGAAGCTCCCCGGGTACGCCTTCGTGAAGACCACCCAGAAGGAGTTCGACTACCCCCGGGAGGGGAGCGACGCCACGACGACGTACGCCGGCAAGGGCGGCGTGAAGGTCGGCAACATCTTCCGCCGGGCGGCGCTCTTCCTCCGCTTCGGCGACATCAAGATCCTGATCTCGAGCCAGATCACGCCGAACTCCAAGGCGCTGTACCTGCGCGACATCCGGGACCGGGTCCGCAAGGCGGCGCCGTTCCTCAAGTTCGACGCCGATCCATACCCCGTGCTCCTGAACGGCCGGGTGCTGTGGGTCATCGACGCCTACACGGTGACCGACCGCTACCCGTACTCCCAGGCCTACAGCCCCGACCCCGCCCGGCTGACGCCGGGCAGCGGCCTCCAGACCCGGCTCAACTACGTCCGCAACTCGGTGAAGGCCACCATCGACGCCTACGACGGCACGGTGAAGTTCTACGTCTACGACGACCTCACGAACCCGGACCCCATCGTGAAGGCCTACCGGAAGGCGTTCCCGAAGCTCTTCACCGACCGGTCGCAGATGCCGGCCGGGCTCGTCGACCACCTCCGGTACCCGGAGGACATGTTCCGGGTCCAGAGCGACCGGTTCGCCGACTACCACGTCACCGACCCGACGACCTTCTACCAGAACTCCCGGCGGTGGGCGGTGGCCCAGGATCCGGGGTCGGGCGTGCTGTCGTCGAGCCAGACCACGGCGCCGCCTGCGCCCCAGCCGGGCCGACCGACGGCGACGACGCCCAGCCGGCGGACCCGGATGGCGCCCTACTACCTCCAGATGCGCCTCCCCGGCCAGGCCAAGGAGGGCTTCCTCATCCTCCAGCCATTTGTGCCCGTGGCCACCGGCGACCAGGAGCTCACGAACCTGTCGTCGTTCATGGTGGCCAAGAGCGACCCCGCGGAGTACGGCCGCCTCGAGGCCTACACGATGCCGGTGGGCTCGGTGGTGCCGGGCCCCGACCAGATCAACGCCATCATCAACTCGACCCCCGAGTTCTCCCGCCAACGGACGCTGCTCGACGCCCGGGGCTCCGAGCTCGTGCAGGGCAGCCTCCTGGTGGTGCCGGTCGAACAGTCGCTGCTCTACGTCCGCCCGCTCTACATCGAGGGGACGGGCGACACCAAGCTGCCGGAGTTCAAGTTCCTCGTGGCGGTCTACGGGAACAAGGCGGTCATCGGTGACTCGCTCCCGGCCGCCCTGGCCCAGCTCTTCCCCGACCTCGGTCAGCCGCCGCCGACCATCGACAACGGGCCGGCGCCGCCCCCCGGTGGCGGTACCACCGCCACGGGTGACGTCCCGAGCCTCCTGGGCCAGGCCGAGACCGCCTACAACGACGCCCAGACGGCGCTGAAGAACGGCGACCTGTCGGCCTACCAGAAGGCGGTCGACAAGATGGCCGACCTGATCCGCCAGTCCCGCCAGGCGGTAGCGCCGACCACGACGACAACTGTGGCCCCAGGGGCAACAACTACCACCACCAAGAAGTAGGTCCGAGGAGTCGGGATGCCGGGGGCCGGGGTAGTTGTTACTATGCACGTAGTGTTAATTATCCGAGGGACACTCGCCATGGGGGCGATGCGCTGATGGCAACGACTGAAATCGATCTCGGCCGGTACAAGCTCGGCTGGTCGGACCCCGAGCAGTACGTCTTCAAGCCCCGCAAGGGCTTGAACGAGGACATCGTCAACGAGATGTCCTGGATGAAGGGCGAGCCCGACTGGATGCGCCGGTTCCGGCTGCGCGCCCTCAACCTGTTCGAGCGCAAGCCGATGCTGGACTGGTTCGCCAAGAACATGTCGGGGATCGACTTCGACGACATCTACTACTACATCAAGCCCACCAACAAGCAGGTCAACGACTGGGACATGCTCCCGGACAACGT
>JAUZEX010000904.1 GCA_030838815.1 Actinomycetota bacterium | reverse complement strand
GATGATCCCGGTGCGCTCGACGTCGGCGCCGATCATGTAGCCGGCGTTGTCGGCCAGGAACAGCAACGGCACGTTGAACGCGTTACATATCCAGATGAAGCGGGCCGCCTTGTCGGAGCTGTCGGAGAACAGCACGCCCGCCCGCTGGAGCGACTGGTTGGCCAGCACCCCGACCGGCCGGCCGCCGAGGCGGGCGAAGCCGCAGACCAGCTCGGGGGCGAAGAGATCCTTGTAGGGAAAGAAGGTCGCCTCGTCGACGATCGCTTCGACGAGGTCGGTGACGTCGAACGGAACGTCCTCCCGGGTGGGGACGATCTCCTCCAGCGGCCGGACGGGCGGCGCAGGTGGGAGCGCGTTCGTGGCCGGCGGCTCCTCCCGCCACGACGACGGCAGGTACGAGAGCCACACCCGCACGGCGGCGATGGCCTCGGCGTCGTCGTCGACGAGGACATCGCCGAGGCCCGACTCCCGGCAGTGCATCTCGGCGCCGCCCATCTCCTCCATGGTCACCCGCTCGCCGGTCACCATCTCGGCCAGGCGGGGCGAGCCGATGTAGGCGGTGGCGTGGCCCCGGACCATGATGACGACATCGCACAGGGCGGGGACGTAGGCCGAACCGGCCGGCGACGGCCCGAACAGGGCGCAGACCTGCGGCACCCGGCCGGAGAACCGCACCAGGTTGGTGAAGATGTTGCCCCAGGCGTGGCGGCCGGCGTAGCTGTCGAACTGCTCGTCGATGCGGGCGCCGGCGGCGTCGACGAGGTACACGACCGGGATGCCCAGCGCGTCGGCCCGTTCCTGGAGATGGGTGATCTTCTCGAACGTGCGGCGCCCCCAGGTGCCGGCCTTCACGGTGAAGTCGTTGGCGATGACGGCCACCGGCCGCCCGTCGACGTGGCCGATGACGGTCACCACCGCGTCGCCGGCCAGGCCCTCCTCCGACCGGGCGAGGAGCCCGTCCTCGAAGTCGGGCTCGCCGTCGAGGAGCAGGGCGAGCCGCTCCCGGACGAGGAGCCGCCCGGCGGACTTCTGCTTGTCGCGGGCCGCCTCGGAGCCGCCGAGGGCTGCGGTCGCCAGCCGCTCCCCCAGTTCGGCGTGGACGTCGCGCTCCGGGCGGCCGCACTCCGGGACGGCGGGCTCCGGGACGGCGGGCTCCGGGACGCCGGGCTCCGGGACGGCTCGGCCGCTCACGCCGGTTCTTCCGCCGCACCGGGCGATGCGGCGACGGTGTCGCCGACCGGTTCCACCACCACCAGCACCTCACCGGCCCGCACCGCCTGCCCCGCCATGACCCGGACCTCGGCCACCGTCCCGCCGATCTCGGTGCGGAGCAACGTCTCCATCTTCATGGCTTCCACGGCGCACACTCCCTGACCGGCCTCGACGGCGTCGCCGACCGCCACGAGGACGCGCCCGACCGTCCCCTGCATCTGGCTGGCCACCGTCCCCGAGGCCCGGCGGCCCTCACCGGCGGACGGGCCGAGCCCCCGGCCGGCGGCCGGGCGGGTCGTCTCGCCCGGCCGCGGGATCACGTACCAGCGGCCCCCGACCCGGACCTCCTGCGATCGGCCGCCTCCGTCGGGCTCGACGCCGGGCGTGGCGTCCGGCAGCGTCAGACACTGCTCGACCCACACCGTGGAGTGCCGGACGGCGACGAAATCGGGGTGGGCGAGGATGGCCCGCTGGGCCGGGACGGTGGTCGGCAGCCCTTCGAGGCGCAGCTCGGCCAGCGCCGCCTCCATGCGGGCGATGGCCGCCGGGCGGTCGGTGGCCCACACCACGAGCTTGCCGACCAGGTTGTCGTAGAAGGGCGGGACGGTGTCGCCGGCCTCGTAGCCGCCGTCCCACCGCACGCCCGGGCCCTGCGGCGGCACCAGCGCCGTCGGGGTGCCCGGGGCGGGGACGAACCGGCCGCCGGCCGGATCCTCGGCGTTGACCCGGCACTCGATGGCATGGCCCCGCCGCTGCGCGCCCTCCTGGGTGAAGCTGAGCGGCGCGCCGGCCGCCACCCGGATCTGTTCCGCCACGAGGTCGAGGCCGGTGACCATCTCGGTCACCGGGTGCTCCACCTGGAGGCGGGTGTTCATCTCCAGGAACCAGAACTGCCCGTCCTGTCCGTCCTTGGCCTCGTAGAGGAACTCGACGGTGCCGGCGCCGACGTAGCCCGCCACCTTGGCCACCCGCACCGCCGCCTCCCCCATCGCCCGGCGGACGTCGTCGGGCAGCGCCGGCGCCGGGGCCTCCTCGATGAGCTTCTGGTGGCGACGCTGGATGGAGCAGTCCCGCTCGCCCAGCCAGACACAGGCGCCATGGGCGTCGGCGAAGATCTGCATCTCGACGTGGCGGGGCCAGGCCAGGTAGCGCTCGATGTAGCACTCGCCGTGCCCGAACCCCTGCTCCGCCTCCGACGCCGCACTGGCGAAGGCATCGTTCGCCTCCGCCGCCGAGGCGACGACCCGGATCCCCCGCCCGCCGCCGCCGAAGGCGGCCTTGATGGCCACCGGCCACCCGTGGACGTCCCCGAAGCGGACGACCTCGGTGGCGTCGGTCAGCGCCCCGGTCGTCCCCGGCACGACCGCCACCCCCGCCGTCTCGGCCGCGAGGCGGGCCGACAGCTTGTCCCCCATCATCTCGATGGCCACCGGCGGCGGGCCGATGAAGACGGCCCCGGCGGCGGCCACAGCCCGGGCGAAGGCGGCGTCCTCGGCCAGGAAGCCGTACCCGGGATGGACGGCGTCCGCCCCCGACCCTCGCACCGCGGCCACGAGCCGGTCGCGGTCGAGGTACGTCTCGGCGGCGGTGCGGCCGGGGAGCGCCACCGCCCGGTCGGCCAGACGGACGGGGAGCGACCCGGCGTCGGCGTCGGAGTGGACCGCCACCGTGGCGATGCCGAGCTCCCGGCAGGCGCGGATGACCCGGACGGCGATCTCGCCCCGGTTGGCCACGAGCACGGTGGTGAAGGGCGGCGCCATCAGGGTTGCCGATGCTACGACTTCCCCCGCGGCACTGCCCCGGCCGGCACCTCCGCCTGACTCACTCCGTGGGCAGGGCGGCCAGCGGTGCAGCCACGGTGGTCCCGCCGGACGGCAGCGGCGGGTCCGGCTCCCCGCTCAGGCGGGCGGCCAGCCATGGAAAGGCGTGGCGGAAGGAATTGCTCCAGAACGTGAAGTTGTGCCGCCCGTCCCGGATGACGACGTGGGCCGTCATCCCGGCCGCGGTGGCCGCCGGCGCCAGGCGTTCGGCGGCCAACCGGGGCCCCCGGTCGTCGGTGCCGACCTCGAACCAGCCGGCGTGCCCGTCGTAGCGGCGCTCATGCAGGAGGGTGAACGGATCGTGGGCCCGCCAGGCGGCCACGGACCCGCCGAACAGGAGCCGCATCGTCGCCTTCCGGTTGTGACCGACCACCGGGCCCGACTCGCCGGAGAAGTCGCCGAAGGTGGAAAACACGTCGGGCCGGCGGAGCGTCAGGAGGGCGGCGCACATGCCGCCCTCGGACAGCCCGGCCACGGCCCAGTGGGGCGGGGCGGCGCCGAAGATCTTCACCACGGCGGCGGGGACGTCCTCGCTGAGGTAGGTCTCGGCGTTGCCCTGCGGGCTGTCGACGCACTCGCTGTCGCCCAGGTCGGAGCCGTTGGGGTCGGGGAGGACCAGGATCGGCGCCCAGCCGTGATGGGCGGCGGCGTAGTCGTCGGCGATCTGATCGGCGTGGGCGGCTCTGGTCCAGTCGGACACCAGCGACGGCGTCCCCGTCAGCAACATGATGACGGGGAGGGCCGGGCGGGGCCGCGAGAACCACGCCGGCGGCAGATACACCAGGCTGTTCCGATGGGCGAAGTGGGATCTGGGGGCGGGCAGGTCGACCGTCACCACCGCGCCGTGGGAGCGCACCGACGACACCGCCAGCTCCGTCACCGGGCCCTGGACCTCGTCGGCGGTCTGCGCCCACGGAGCATGGTGGCCGCCGGAGTGGAGGACCTCACTGAGCGCCACGTGGTCGGCGGCCACCTCACCGAAGAGCGCCGCCGGAGTCGGGTAGTAGGCGTAGTGCCGGTTGATCAGCGTGGCCGCCATGGCCAGGGTGACGACCACGGCCCCGAGGGACACCGCCCGGAGCCACCACCCGGCCGGTCGCCACCCGACCGCCGCCACCCCGGCGGCGAACACCACGAGCCCGACCCAGGCGTAGAACGATCCCGGGTAGGTGAAGGCGAACACCCGGAGGCGGGCCACCAGTACGGCGACCACCGCCATGGCCGCCACCGTCCCCAGCCCCACCCGGGCGAGACGGCGCCAACGGGACCGGGCCGACACGATGCCGACGGCCAGAGTAGCCACGGCCAGTGCGATGACGACGCGGGGGAACCACCCACTGATCAGCGATACCCGCACCGCGGCGCCCAACGACGTGTACCTCCCGGCCCCGAACCACGACAACTCGACCCTCGAAGGGCCCGCCCACCCTCCCTGACCGGCAACGATACCCGTCGGAAGGCGCCGCCGGCACGGCGGGTTTGCAAAGACTCCTCAGCCCCCGTACATCTGGCGCCGCCCGTCCGGCGGGGGGATCCGACGGCCTTCAGCCCGCTACCAGTCGTAGAAGCCGCGCCCCGTCTTCTGGCCGAGGTCGCCGGCCGCGACCTTCTCCCGCAGCAGGGCCGGGGGTTCGAAGCGGGGGCCGAGCGTGGCTGAGAGGTGCTCGGCGATGGCCAGGCGGACGTCGAGGCCGACGAGGTCGGTGAGGCGCAGCGGGCCCATGGGGTGGCGGTAGCCGAGGACCATGCCGGCGTCGATGTCGGCGGCGGTGGCCACGCCCTCCTCCAGCATGCGGATGGCCTCGAGGCCGAGGGCGACGCCGAGGCGGCTGGTGGCGAAGCCGGGCGAGTCGCGGACCTCGATGCTCTCCTTCCCGAGGCGGGCCACCCACCGGCGGGCGTCGTCGACGGCGGCCGGCGCGGTGTCCTCGCCGACCACCAGCTCGACCAGGGCCGACAGCGGCACGGGGTTGAAGAAGTGCATGCCGAGGAACCGCTCCGGCCGCTCCAGGGCGCCGGCCAGGTCGCCGATCGACAGGGAGCTGGTGTTGCTGGCCAGCAGCGCCCCCGGCGGGGCGGCCTTCTCCGCCGCGGCCAGGAGGTCCCGCTTGGCGGCGGGGATCTCGGGGATGGCCTCGACGACGAGCTCGACGTCGAGTGGCCCGTCGAAGCCGCTGACGACCCGGAGGCGCCCACGGCGGGCGTCGAGCTCGTCGGGGTCGACGCCCTTGCGCCGGGCGAGCCCGTCGGCGACCCGGCCCCGGGCCCGTTCGGCGGCGTCGCCGTCCGCCTCGACCAGGACGACCTCGCACCCGGCCTCCAACAGCACCTGGGCGATGCCCGCCCCCATCGTGCCGCCGCCGATGACGGCCGCCCGTCCCCCCTCGTTCTCACTCATTCCGGCTCACTCATTCCGGCTCACTCATTCCCGGTACCTCGTCTGGACGCAATACCTCATGGGGTCAGGACGCCGTCGGAGCCGGGGGCCGCCAGAACACGGCCAGCAGGGCGGCCGCCCCGCCCCCGCCAGCGATCAGGCCGAGCAGGAACCCGCCCGTCGACGGATACTCGAAGATCCCCACGGCGTGGTCGAGCGACCACTCCCCCGCCCCGAGCCCGGCGATGCCGAGGCCCAGCGCGGTCAGGGTCATGACGTACTCGTAGCCCTCGCCGGGCCGGAAGATGAAGAACCCGTTCTTCAGGTGGTTGGTGACCCAGGCCACCACCATCACCCCAACGACGCCGGCACCGGCCAGCGGCGTCAGGAGACCGACGATCAGCAGCGCGCCGGAGCCGATCTCGGTCAGGCTGGCCAGCCAGGCGTGGAGGATGCCGGGCCTCATCCCGAGACTCTCGAACCACCGGGCGGTGCCGGGGATCTTCCCGCCCCGGAAGACGTGGTTGATCCCATGGGCCAAAAAGACGATGCCGAGCACGACCCGGAGCAGGAGCAGCGAGAGGTTGACGGCGGTGGCATCAGGCATCCGTTCAGTCTGTCAGGGGTAGCACCACGACCGTGACTCAGAAATCGGGGGACACCCCCCGGACCCCGGGCGACAACCTGATGACCGATGGCGAGGCGGCGCTGCACAAGCTGGCGGCCGGCCTCGACCCCCCGATGGTGATCGTCACCGCCCGTGCGCCGGACGGGCGCCGCTCCGGCTGCCTGGTCGGCTTCTCGACGCAGTGCAGCATCCATCCGGCCCGGGTCCTGGCCTGCATCTCCAAGGCCAACCACACCTTCCCGGTGGCGACGGCGGCACCGGTGCTGGCCGTCCATTTCCTGGGTGACGACGACCGGGGCCTCGCCGAGCTGTTCGGCGGCGAGACCGGCGACGAGGTCGACAAGTTCGAGCGCTGCTCGTGGCGGCCGGGGCCCGGCGGGGTACCCGTCCTCGACGGGGTCAAGGGGTGGGTGGCCGGCCCGGTCGCCGGCCGGTTCGACGTCGGCGACCACGTCGCCCACGTCGTCGAGGCCGAGGCCGGCGGCTATGAGGAGCCCGCCGCCGACCAGCTCGGGTTCCAGGACGTGAAGGACGTCGAGCCGGGCCACGAGCCTTAGGCCCGGCGGACGCCGATACCGACGATGTCGACGGCGGCGTCGTCCTCCGGCGGGCCCCACGTTTTGGACCCTACCGGGCAAACCGCACGCCCGGTACGAAGGGGTTCGCAAGCCGCGAGTCGAAACCATTCGCCAAGAGCACCTCGTCGCAGCTGTCTGAGGGCCGGTACTCCGAATGAATCTGCGCTGGACCACACTCCGCCGGTCGAGCCCGGCCGCGGCCATCATGCTGATGGTGGGCGGGCTGTTCCTGGTGTCGACGTCGCAGGCGCCACGCACGCAGGACGCCTCGTTCGACGTGCCGACGATGTTCCTCCTGCCGACGAACCCGTCGTCGGTGACACCGGCGACCGCCGCCACGACCACGGCCACCGACGCCACCACGACGACGACCGCTCCGGCCCCGATCGTCTACGACGCGATCCCACCTGGTGGCCGCCAGAACCTCGGCGGCGACACCCACCCGATGGAGGCCCACCCCGCCTTCGGAATGATGGTCATCCCGAAGATCAACCTGGTCCACCCCATCTTCGAGGGCATCGACGAGACGGCCATCCACTGGGGTCCCGGCCACTGGCCCGGCTCGGCCAGCCCCGGTCAGCTCGGCAACGCCGTCTTCGCCGGCCACCGGGTCACCCACACCCGGCCCTTCCTCGACATCGACCTGCTCACCCCCGGCGACCAGATCATCTTCCACCTCGCCAGCGGGACGTACACCTACGAGGTGACCGAGCACGTCATCGTGTTCCCGCAGGACACCTGGATCGCCAACCCCACCCCCGACGCCACGGTCACGATCTTCGGGTGCCACCCGAAACACAGTGCCAGGCAGCGCTACGTGGTCCGGGGCAAGCTCGTCTCCTCCGGTCCCTACAGCCCGGTCTGAGGCGCCTGAAGCCTCAGTCCGGGAGCGTTCGCGGCAGCCCGAAGCCCGGGAGGACGCTGTTCTCGAAGCGGGTCACGGCGCAGATCCGGTCGCCGCTGAGGGTGAGGACCAGGAGGCCGACCCCATGGCGGACACCGCCGGCGGGGGTGCGAAGGTAGGTGCCGAACGCGAGCTGACCATTGGCCCGCGTCGGGACCAGGTCGTACATCCGGCCCCCGCGGATGAGGCTGGCGAAGAAGCGCGTCACGACGTCGCGGCCCTGGTATTCGAACGGCATCGGTGGCATGGAGACGCAGACGTCGTCGGTGAGCAGGGCCACCAGCGCGTCGACGTCGCCGGATTCGTAGGCTCGGACGAACCGCGCCACGAGCGCCTGCTCGGCGGGTGAGTCGAGAGCGGGAGGCGGTTGGCGCTCGCCGGTCGGCGGGGCGGCGCGCTGCAGGGTGGCGCGGGCTCGTTTGAGGGCGCTGGTGACCGATTCGACGGTCGAGTCCAGCATCCCGGCGACCTCCTTGGCGTGGTAGCCGAGTACGTCGCGCAAGATGAGCACGGCCGGTTGGCGAGCAGGCAGGAGCTGCAGGGCGGTCACGAAGGCCAGCGAGATGGCTTCCGTCTGCTCGTAGCGTGCCTCGGGGCCGAGCGGCCCGTCGATCGCACCCTCGAGGAGGGCGTCGGGATAGGGCTCGAGCCACATGACTTCGCCGAGGCGGGTCGGTTCGGGCGGTTCAACCCCGGCGATCTCCCACTCCTTGGCCGGGCGTCGTTTGGTCGAACGAAGCGCGTTGAGGCACCGGTTGGTGGCGATCCGATAGAGCCAGGTGCGGATCGAAGCCCGTCCCTCGAACCCCCGGAGGCCCTGCCAGGCGGCCAGCAGTGTGTCCTGCAGGGCGTCCTCGGCGTCCTGGAAGGATCCGAGCATCCGGTAGCAGTGCACCTGGAGCTCCCGGCGGTACGGCTCGGTCAGCGTTCCGAACGCATCGCCGTCGCCGGCCCGAGCCCTGGCCATCAGATCGGTTGTCACCACTCCACCATCCCAGCACGTCGGCCCCCGCTCCTTGTCCATCCAACGGGTCCATCCGACGGTATCGACACCGGCCGGCCCCGGAACCGGGCGGTATGGGCCCGCCCACTTTGGCGACGTCGCGGTGTCTCCATCGTCGACCGATCTCGCAAGGAGGCCTTCTGATGGCATGGACGGAACTCAGTGGTACGACCGCGCTGGTGACGGGAGCGACCCGCGGCTTCGGTCGCTCCATCGCGGTCGCTCTGCACGACGCCGGCGCCGACGTCGTGGCCGTGGCCCGCAATGCCGAGCAGTTGGGCCAACTACGGTCCGAGCTCGGCGGCTCGCTCACCATCGTGACCGGCGACGTCGCCGACCCGGTCGTGGCCGGTTCACTCGTCGAGCGCTACCGGCCCAGGACGCTCGTTCTCAACGCCGGTGCCCCGCCGCTCATGCGCCCCCTCCAGCACCAGACGTGGGAGACGTTCAGCCGGAACTGGGAGGTGGACGTGCAACAGGCATTTCACTGGACACGCGAGGCGCTGCTCCTTCCCCTCGCGCCGCAGAGCACGGTGATCGCGATGTCCAGCGGGGCCGCGCTGTTCGGGTCACCGCTGAGCGGTGGCTATGCCGGGGCCAAAGCCACGATCCGTTTCCTCTCCGGCTACGCCGCCGACGAGTCCGTGCGGGCGGGGCTCGACATCCGGTTCGTCTCCGTCCTCCCCAAGCTGACTCCGGCCACCGCGCTCGGCGCCATGGCCGTGGCCGCCTACGCCGAACGGGACGGCATCCACGTGGATGAGGTCGTCAGGCGGCTGGGCCCCGCCCTCGGCCCGGAGCATGTCGGCAAGCACATCGTCGACCTCGCATCGTCGACCGATCACGCGTCCGGCGCCTACCTTCTGACGCCGGACGGGCTGTCCCTGATCGCATGACCTTCGACACAACCCGAAAGGCGGACATCTCGCGATGAAGAACACACCCCCGATCGTGTCGCCGGAAGAGTGGGAGGCTGCCCGCCAGCTCCTGCTCGTGAAGGAGAAGGCCCTGACCCGCGCCCGTGACACGCTGGCCGCCGAGCGCCGGCGGATGCCGTGGCTGGCCGTGGAGAAGCAGTACGGGTTCGACGGGCCCGACGGCCAGGCGAGCCTGCGCGACCTCTTCGACGGCCGGCGTCAGCTGATCGTCTACCGCGCCTTCTTCGAGCCCGGTGTGCACGGCTGGCCCGACCATGCCTGCCCCGGCTGCTCCCTGGTGGCCGACCAGGTCGCCCACGTGGCCCATCTGAACGCCCGCGACACGACGCTCGTCTTCGCCTCCCGGGCGCCGCAGACCGACATCGGGCGCCTGAAGGCCCGGATGGGCTGGGAGATGCCGTGGTACACCATCACCGACGACTTCGACACCGACTTCGGCGTGAACGAATGGCACGGCACGAACGCCTTCATCCGCCACGGCGAGAGCGTGTTCCGCACCTACTTCATCAACAGCCGCGGCGTCGAGGCGATGGGAAGCACCTGGAGCTACCTCGACATGACGGCGCTCGGGCGCCAGGAGGAGTGGGAGGACTCGCCCGCGGGCTACCCCCAGACCCCGCCCTACGCCTGGTGGAACTGGCACGACGAGTACGTCCTCACCGCGCCATGACCGCGGTGAAGAACGTTGGAACGAGGCCCGTTCCGTCTTGGCTTAGGCTCGCCGCCCATGGACTACAGCTTCGCCCTCGAGGTGCACGGCGGGACCCCGCCTGTGCAGGGACCGTTCGACTCCTTGTCGGAGGCCTTGGCGGCGGTGGACACGTACGTCGCGCCGGGCGGGACGTACTCCATCTCGGAGTTCCCAAGAGGCGGGAACCGCAGGGTGACGGGGAGGGTCGTCCGCGAAGGTAAACGACACCCTTAGGTCGCAACGCCCAGGTAGGCGCGCCAGCCGCCGGTTTCGGTGATGTCCGGAGCGGTGTAGGCGGCGACCGACTCGCACAGGAACCCGGGCGCCGACCATCCGTCGGCGAGGTGGACGGTGCCGATGGCCAGGGGCGACGGGACGGCGGCCACGAAGGCGCCGAAGCCGGCCACCGGCAGGGCCCAGACCTCGGCCTCGATGGAGGCGCCGCCGTCCTCGACCCGGACCAGCCCTGGCTTCGGCGGTTCGCTGCGGAGCGCGAACAGGCGGTAGCACGGCGCGGTGCGGGTGGCGGTGAGGAAGCGGCCGCCGAGGTCGAGCAGCTGGTGCTCCAGGGGCTGTCCCCGCAGGTGGGCGCCGACCACGACCAGCAGCACCTCCTCCCGGTGCGCCCCCGCCGCGCCGTTCCCGGATCGGGCGCCGGCGACGGCTTCGCCGGTGAAGCGGGCGGCGAGGGCGGCGGCTTCGAGGTCGTGGTGGGCGGGGGCGACCAGGGTCAGGCCGAAGGGGACCCCGTCAGAGCGGGCGCCGGCGGGGAATGCGACGGCGCACAGGTCGAGGAGATTGACGAAGTTCGTGTAGTGGCCGAGGTTCATGCTCGACCCGATCGGGTCGGCCAGGGCTTCTTCGATCGTGAACGTGGTGCCGGTGGTCGGTAGGGCCAGTACGTCGACATCGACCCAGGCCGGTGCGCAGTCGCGGCGCAACTCGGCCAGACGGTGCCGGGCGGCGTGGACGTCGGCGCCGGTGAAGCGCTCGGCGCCCCGGAGGATCTCGGCCACCACGGGGTGCACGGCGTCGGGGTGCGAGGCCAGCCACGGTCCGATGGCGGTCAGGCGCTCGGCCACGAGGCCGGTGCCGTAGAGGAGCCGACCGGCCTCCACGAACGGGTCGAGGTCGATCTCGACCAGTTCGGCGCCGAGGCCTTCCAGCCGGGTCAGCCCGTCCTGGTAGGCCTTCTCGAATCCGACGTCGCCGAAGAACTCCCACCGCCCCCGCCGGGGCACCCCGACCCGCCGGCCGCCCGTCGCGAGGTCGCCGGCCGGGCTCCTGCCGTCCCGCCCGGGCGGAGCCGTGGCGGCGCCCGGGCCGTCGTCCCCTGTCACTGCGGGTGCGGCGGCCCGATCCCAGCGGCGGCTGTAGGGGTCGGCGGGGTCGAAGGCGGCGATGACGTCGAGGACGGCGACCGCACCGGCGACGTCGGGGGCGAAGATCGAGACCGAGTCGAACGAGCGGCAGGCGGGCAGGACGCCCCTGGTGCTCACGATCCCCCGGGTCGGCTTCAGGCCGACGATTCCGTTGCAGGCGGCCGGAACCCGGCCCGAGCCGGCGGTGTCGGTACCGAGGGCGAAAGCGGCGTACCCGGCCGCCACCGCCACGGCCGAGCCGGAGCTCGAACCGCCGGCGATGAACCCTGGCGCCACGACGCTGTCGGGAATGCCATAGGGAGAACGGGTTCCGGTGAGCCCGGTGGCGAACTGGTCGAGGTTCGTCTTGCCGATCAGGACGGCGCCGGCGTCGAGGAGGCGGGCCACCACCGGCGCATGGGCCGCGGCCGGCTCGGTGCGGGCGGGGCAGGCGGCCGTCGTCGCCATCCCCGCCACGTCGATGTTGTCCTTGACGGCGAACGCCACGCCGTACAGCGGCCGCCCCGCCGGACCCTCCCGGGCCAGCTCCTCCGCCCGCCGCCGCGCCTCCCGGCGAGGCACGAGGCTGATCCAGACGCCGGGCCGCCCGTCCGCCTCGATCCGGTCGTAGACCTCGTCGATCCGTGCGACCGGATCGCCCGGCCCGGAACCGGCCGGGGCGTCCGCGGTGGCGCGCCGCTCAGGCATCGGGCACCACCACCGCCAGGGCCTGGCCCGGCGCCACCATCTGACCGGCTCGACACAGGACCTGGTGGACGGTCCCCGCCGCCGGAGCCGTGACGGCCGTCTCCATCTTCATCGCCTCCAGCACCGCGATCGTGTCGCCGGCCGCCACCCGGTCGCCGTCCTTCACGCCGACGCTCCAGACCGACGCCGACAGCGGGGCGGCGACGAGGACCGCCCCGGACGGCACCTCGGTGGCGGTGTCGCCGGCGATCTCGGGGGCGGCCGGCTCCGGCTCGGCGCGGGTGAACTCGCCTTGTTCCACCCAGCGTTGCCGCTCGGCGGCGAAGGCGGCCTGCTGGGTGGCCCGGAAGGCGTCGATCTCGGCTGCATGGTCGGCGAGGAAGCGGCGGTAGTCGGCGAGGCGGAAGACACTGGGCTCGATCGTGAGCTCCCGACGCCCGGAGATCACGCCCTCCCGCCAGTCGAGGAGCTCATCGGCCTCCACCGGGAAGAACCGGATCTGGTCGAAGAAGCGCAGTAGCCACGGCGCGCCCGGCTCGAACTGGGCGGTGGTGCGGTAGCGGTTCCACACCGGGACCGTGCGACCCACGAACTGGTAGCCGCCCGGGCCCTCCATGCCGTAGACGCAGAGGTAAGCGCCGCCGATGCCGACGGCGTTCTCCGGCGTCCACGCCCGGGCGGGGTTGTACTTGGTGGTCACCAGGCGGTGGCGGGGATCGAGCGGGGTCGCCACCGGCGCGCCGAGGTAGACGTCGCCGAGGCCGAGCACCACGTAGCGGGCGTCGAACACGATGCGCTGCACGGCGTCGACGTCGGGCAGGCCGTTGACCCGGCGGATGAACTCCAGGTTGCTCGGGCACCAGGGCGCGTCGGGCCGCACCGACTGCATGTAGCGGCGGATGGCCTCCTGCGTGGACGGGTCGTCCCACGACAGCGGCAGGTGGACGATCCGGCTGGGAATGTCGGCGTCGTCGTCGGGCTCCAACCCCGCCTCCAGGGCGACGAGCCGGGTCTGCAGCCGAGGCAGGGTGAGCCGCTCGCCGTCGACGTGGACCTGCAGCGAACGCACCCCGGGCGTGATGTCGACAATGCCGGGCAGGGCCTCCGCTTCGAGCGCCTGCATCAGCCGCTGGGCCCGCACCCGCAGCGCCAGGTCGAGGACGTCGGGCCCGAACTCGACCAGCAGGTGGTGGTCGCCGCTGCGGCGGTAGGTGACGGCCGGCCGCCCGTCGCGCTCCGGCGTCGAGGCCAGGACGGTGACCGGCCGCCCGGGCCGGCGCGGCACCGACGCTGGCGTACCGGGGCCGGTGTGAGCGCCCAGAGAGCGCAGGAGGGCGACCGAGGCGCGCTGCGCCGCCTCGGCGCAGGTGGCGGCCACGGCGCTGACGGGCACGAACCGGACCCTGTCGCCCGCCCGGAGCTGGCCCAGCTTCCACCGCTCGGCGGCGATGACCGTGGCCGGGCAGACGAACCCGCCGAGGCTCGGCCCGTCGGGACCCAGGATGACCGGCATGTCGCCGGTGAAGTCAACGGTGCCGACGGCGTAGGCGTTGTCGTGGATGTTGGACGGGTGCAGCCCGGCGTCGCCCCCGTCCGGCCGGGCCCAGCCCGGCCGGGGGCCGACCAGCCGCACCCCGGTGCGGGCCGAGTTGTAGTGCACCTCCCAGTCGGTGCCGAAGAACATCTCGATGTCGTCATAGGTGAAGTAGTCCGGTGCGCCGTGCGGCCCGTCGAGGACGGAGATCGCCCACGAATCGGTGAGCAACGGCCGCACCTCGGCCGGAACCGGCCGGGGGACAGCCCGCCCCGTGCCCGGCCACCCCTCGGCGACCCGTCCGGCACCATCGCCGCCGCCCGGCGCACCGTCGTCGGCGAGGCGCAGAACGTCCCCGGCCTGGAGCGCCCGTCCGCCGTGGCCCCCGAACCGGCCCAGCGTGAACGTCGCACGACTGCCGAGATAGTGCGGCACGTCGAACCCGCCCCGCACCAGCAGGTAGGCCCGGGACCCCGGCCCGGTGAGAGCGCCGATCGTGAGGACCGAACCCGCCGGAACATCGACCGGCTCCCAAAACGGCACCGGTTCGTCCCCCGC
>JAUZEX010000900.1 GCA_030838815.1 Actinomycetota bacterium | reverse complement strand
GCGATCTCGGGCAGGATCGATTTGTCGCCCCGGGCCGCCTTCCCCTGACGGTGGATGCGACCCTGGACGGCGGCCAGGTCGGCCAGCACGAGCTCGAACTCGAGCGTGGCCAGATCGTCGGCCGGGTCGGGATCCCCGCCGGTGGCGGTCATGACCGACTGGTCGTCGAAGGCCCGCAGCACGTAGACGAGGGCATCCATCTCCCGAAGGCTGCCGAGGAACCGGTTGCCGAGCCCCTCGCCGGTGCTGGCCCCCTTGGCCAGGGCGGCGATGTCCACAAACTCGACCCCCGCCGGCACGACCTTACGGGACTCCGACATGTCGGCCAGCTTCCACAGCCGCTCGTCGGGCACCTGGGCGATCCCCGTCGTCGTCTCGGTGGTGGAGAACGGGTGGGCCGCCACGACGGCGTTGGCGCCGGTCAGGGCGTTGAACAGGCTGGACTTCCCCGAGTTGGGCAGGCCGACGAGGCCGAGGTGTTCCATCGACCGCAGGCTACCGCCGGATCAGGCGGCGGCCGCTTCCAGGATGGCGTCCAGCTCGGCCAGGGCGGCCAGGGGGTCCCGCACGAGGATGGCGTGGAGGCCGATCGACCGGGCGGTCTCGACGTGGCGGCGCGTGTCGTCGAGAAACACGGCGGCGTCGGGGGTGACGCCGAGCCGCTCGCAGGTCAGGCGGAAGATGGCCGGGTCGGGCTTGCGCAGCCCGACGTCGCAGGAATCGACGATCAGGTCGAACAGATCGAGGGGGATCGACTCCTTCCAGTACTGCCCCCACTCCCGGACGTTGTTGGTCAGGATCGCGGTGCGGTAGCCCTCGGCCCGCAGCTCCCGCACCCGGTGCACCATCATCCAGTGGACGCCGACGCCGAGCTCCCGCAGGAACTGGGCGTAGATGCCGAGGTCGAGAGGGCGTCCGAGGGCGGCCTCGGAGCGGGCCACCAGCCGCTCGTGGAACTCGTCCAGCGTCAGCTGGCCGGTCTCGAGGAGATGCCAGTCGTGGTCGGGGATGTCCTCCGTCGGGCCCTGGGGTGACGCGCCGCGCCCGAACAGGAGCTGGGCCAGCGACTTCTCGGGGTAGCCCATCTTCCGCTCGAACTCGGCGATGCCGGCGAACGGCGTGGTCGACAGGACCCCGCCGTAGTCGAAGATGACCGCCTCGATCCCCGCCATGCCGCCCGAGGGTAATGGCGCCGGAGGCTCAGTGGGCCAAGGGGCCGACCGCTTCACCGCAGGCGCAGGAACGCTTCTCGGGGACGGCGGCCACGACGTCGAAGAGCAGCGCCCGGACCCGGTCCAGGTTCGACTTGAAGAACGCGAACACCTCGGCCTGGGTCACCGGCTCGGCCTCGGCTTCGCCCTCCACCCCGGTGTCGTAGTCGGTGATGAGGGCGATGGCGGCGTAGCAGAGGCCGAGCTCCCGGGCCAGGTAGGCCTCGGGGTACTGGGTCATGTTGATGACCTCGAAGCCCTGGCTGCGGTACCAGCGGGACTCCGCCCGGGTCGAGAACCGGGGACCCTGGATCACGATCACCGTGCCGGACGGGTGGACCGTGATCCCGGCCGCCCGGGCCGACGCCACCGCCACCGCCGACAGCTCGGCGCAGTAGGGGTCGGCATAGGAGACGTGGTGGGCCACCGGGCCGTCGTAGAAGGTGTCGGCCCGGCCCCACGTCCGGTCGACGAGCTGGTCGGGGACGAC
This sequence comes from Actinomycetota bacterium, assembly GCA_030838815.1. Lineage (GTDB taxonomy): Bacteria > Actinomycetota > Acidimicrobiia > IMCC26256 > BP-133 > BP-133. The sequence goes on along the minus strand of JAUZEX010000900.1, from coordinate 6,365 downwards.
GAAGTCGCCCGGCGCCACCGCCGGCTGGAGCGACCCGGCGGCGCAGGGCCCGATGAGCCGCGTGACACCGACCTCCCGCATGGCCCACAGGTTCGCCCGGTAGTTGATGCGGTGGGGCGGCAGCTCGTGGCGGCGGCCGTGGCGGGGCAGGAAGGCGACCCGCCGGCCCCCGACGTCGCCGATGGTGACGGGCGCCGCCGGCGGCCCGTAGGGCGTGTCGAGAGTGACCTCGACCGCGTCGTCGAGGAAGGAGTAGAACCCGGAGCCGCCGAAGACCCCGATCTCGGCTGTCGCCGGGGGGACATCCCCGCCCCCGGGCGCCGAGGCGGCCGTGCTCACGCGATCTTGCTGTCCGTCTTCTTGGAACTCTTGTCCGACGAGGAGCCCGAGGACGACGAGTCGGACTTGGACGACGAAGAATCGGACTTGGACGACGAAGAATCGGAGGAGGACGACGAAGAATCGGAGGACGACGAGGAGCTCGTCTCCTTCTCCTTGGTCTTCTTCCCGCTACCGCGGCTGTCGGTCTTGTAGAAGCCGCTGCCCTTGAGGATGATGCCCACCGGAGAGAAGACCTTCCGCAGCGGCCCGCCACACTTCGGGCACTCGGTCAGTGGGTCGTCGGAGAACGACTGGACCACCTCGAGGTGTTCGTCACAGTTGGTGCAGCGGTACTCGTAGGTGGGCATGGCAACCTCGGTGGTTAGCACTCGGTAGCTCTGACTGCTAATCATATCGGTCCGATTGACAGAGTGACCCCAAGATGTCGGAATGGGGCACACATGCGGCCGCCGCCCCCCTTCACGCGCTCGCTTGCCGTGGCACTCGGCGTCGCGGCCGGCTGGCTACTCGTCGTGGCCGTCATCGCCGTGGCGGCCGGAAACCTGGTCGGCATCGCCGTCCTGGCCGCGGTCGGGGCCGTGATGGCGGCGGCCTGCGGGCTGGCGACCTGGCGATCGGCCCGGCGGGTCGAAGCCTGGCTCGGCGAGCAGCTCCACGGCACCGCCCGCGACCTCGAGACCTCCCAGCAGGCCTTCCGGCGGGCCATCGCCCGGCTCGGCGAGACCCTGGCCGCCACCCACGACCGGGAGAAGATCCTGGAGGCGGTGTCGGAGACCGCCCAGCTCGCCGTCGGGGCGCAGCGCGGCATCTTCTACGAGTACATCCCGGCCCGGAAGGTGCTCCTGGCCCGGTCCGGGTTCGGCCCCGACGTCCCCGAGCTCCACCTCCCGCTGGGGACGGGCCTGGCCGGCGCCTCGGCCGAAGGCCGCGCCCCGCTCCGCTACCCCGGCCCGATCGCCCCGGTCTTCCCCGAACCGGAGGTGGGGACGGCCATGGCCGTCCCGTTCTCGAGCCGGGGCCAGCTGCTCGGCGTCGTCGCCGTCTACGGCCACACCGCCGGCGCGACGTTCGGGGACGACGACGTCGAGGCCCTCGTCACCCTGGTGGCCCAGGCCGGCACCGCCGTCGACAATGTCTCCCTCCACGAGGAGGCCCGCCGCCTCTCCATCACCGACGGCCTGACCGGTCTGTGGAACCGCCGCCAGCTCGACCTGCGCTGCCAGGAGGAGCTGGAGCGGGCCATCCGCTTCAGCCGACCCGTCGGCGTCGTGTTCTGCGACGTCGACCTGTTCAAGGACGTCAACACCGAGTGGCAGCACCTGGGCGGCGATGCCGTCCTGGTCGAGGTGGCCCAGCGCCTGTCGGCCGCCACCCGGGAGATCGACGTGGTGGCCCGTTACGGCGGGGAGGAGTTCGTCCTCCTCCTGCCCGAGACCGACCTGGCCGGGGCGAGGATCCTGGCCGAGAAGGTCCGCCGGGCGATGTGCGACGAGCCCGTCGAGCACAACGGGAAGACCCGGACCGTGACCCTGTCGCTGGGCGTTGCCTCGTATCCCCACAGCGGGACTAGCGTCCGGACACTCCTGGCCGCGGCCCAGGAGGCCCTGAAGCGGGCCAAGGAGAACGGTCGCAACCGGATCGAGGAGGCCCACCCGATGATGCGGAGCACCGGCTGAAATGGCAAAGGTTCGCCCATGACGAAGGTTCGTAAGGCGGTCATTCCTGCGGCAGGCCTGGGGACACGATTTCTCCCCGCCACCAAGAGCCAGCCGAAGGAGATGCTGCCGGTCATCGACAAGCCCACCATCCAGTACGTGGTGGAGGAGGCGGTCGGCGCCGGCATCACCGACATCCTGGTCATCACCGGCCGGGGGAAGCGGGCCATCGAGGACCACTTCGACCGCAACTTCGAACTCGAGTTCTACCTCGAGGAAGGCCAGAAGCACGAGGAGCTCCAACAGCTCCAGGCCATCTCGGAGATGGCCGACATCCACTACATCCGCCAGCGCGACCCGCTCGGCCTCGGTCATGCCGTCTCCGTGGCCCGACAGCATGTGGGCTCGGAGCCGTTCGCCGTCCTCCTCGGCGACGACATCATGGTCGATGACTCCCGGCTGCTCCGCTCCATGCTCGGCTGCTACGAGCGCTACGGCCGGTCGGTGGTAGCCGTCCTGGAGGTGGCCCGGGAGGACATCAAGAACTACGGCTGCATCAGCCCCGAGGCCGTGGAAGAGGACCTCGTTCGCATCCGGGCGATCGTCGAGAAGCCCAAGCCGGAGGACGCCCCGTCGAACCTGGCCGTCATCGGCCGCTACGTGTTCACGCCGGAGATCTTCGACGCCCTGGACCGGATCACGCCCGGCGCCGGCGGCGAGCTGCAGCTGACCGACGCCATCAGCCTCCTCCTAGAGTCGCAGACGGTCTTCGGTTACACCTTCGAGACCGGGCGCTACGACATCGGGAAGAAGATCGACTTTCTCCGGGCGACCGTGGAGCTGGCCCTGGACCGCCCCGACCTCGGGGAGGAGTTCAGAGCCTTTCTGGCCGACCTGGTCCAGCGGCGCAAGATCGTGTAGCGCGGGCAGCGGCGGGATGGCGCCGGGCAGCGCCGGCAGGGCCGGCAGGGCCGGCAGAACGGCCGGAAGGCCGGGCACGAGGGGCGGCGGGGCGGTCGTCGGCGGGTCGGTGGCGGGCGGGGTCGCCGACGGGCCGGAGCCGCTGTTGCCGACCGGCGCGGGGCCGGTTCCGATCAGGTGCGGGCAGTCCTCGTGGGTGATGACCTGGCCGGTCTGGACCGAGACGCCGGACGGGTACCGGGTCGAGTCGTAGAACAGGGTGTGTCCCGACGTCCCCACGAAGGTGAGGCGCATCCGCACGCCGATCCGGTGGCCGACCGGCACGGTGTACGGGGTGGCGATGGGGATCGGCACCCGGGTCTCGGTCGGTGTCGTGGTCGACGTCTTGGCCGCCACGTCCTTCGGGCTGGAGCCGATGAGGGCCACTCCGCCCTTCTCGTCGACGTCGATCAGGTCGGCCTGAAGGAGCCCGGCCACGGCCTCGCTCGGCCCCTGGAGGAACGCCCGGACCTCACCGGCGCCGCCGAGGGTCATCGGCTCGGTGAGAGGGGTGGTCGTGAACTGCGGCTCCTTCCCGGTGGTGGTCGCCTGCCCGAAGGTGGCGGCCAGCTTCCGCTCCGGGCCCCGGTTGCCGAGCGCCCCGTCCGGCAGTGGGCCGACGTAGCTGAACTCGGGGTTGGCGGGGAAGACGGCCATGGCAGGGGCCCTGTCGTCCTGGAAGCGGTAGTCCTTCTGGGCGCCGGGGGCGAACTGCGCCACCGTCGAGCAGGGCCGGGGCTGGGCGCCGAACACCGAGATGAGGGTGGTGACGAACCGCTTCTCCGCCGCGTCGTCGACCTGGCCGGTGTCGATCGGCGGGACGAGCGTCCCCACGGCGCCGACCTCGACCGTCCAGGCGCCGAAGGCCAGGTCGGTGAAGCGCTTGACGGCCTTGGTGCCGTCGGTGTCGAGCTTGCGGAGGTCGAGGTCAAGCGCCGTCGTCCCGGAGGCGGCCGACGCCGAGGTGGTGCCGACCTCCTTGCCCGAGGCGTCCTTCACGGTGATGTCGTAGGAGGTCACTCCGACGAACGGCAGCGAGCCGCCGTTGCTGATCACCTTGACCCGCTCGCTGCCCGGGGCGACCTCCACCTTGTGGGTGAGCTTGCCGATCAGCAGCGGCGCCCGCTCGGTGTAGCCGTAGCTGCGGCTGGGGTGGGCGAGTCCGTCGAGGACCGCCTGGTCGGTGGCGGCCTGCTTGGCCTCGAGCACCGACTCGGTCTCGGCCGCCGACTTACCCCTGAGGCTCTGGGCCAGGTCGACGGCGCCCGAGGCGTCGACGTACCCGTAGCCCTGCTTCCAGAACGGCGTCCCGGCGATGGGCCGGGCCGTGATCTGGAGCACCATGCGGACCTGGGCCGGCGTGAGGGCCGGGTCCGCCTCGAGGATCAGGGCGACGATGCCGGCGGTCTCCGGCGAGGCCATCGAGGTGCCCGACAGCGTGTGGTAATAGGGGATCTGCTCCGGCGGGATGTTCTTGATGTCCTCCGGGCCCGAGGTGAGCGGGGTGATCGTGGTGTTCGACCGGGTCGACACGACGTTCTCGCCCGTGGTCGTGACGGCGGGGTGGTAGAGGCCCATGCTGAGCGGCTTGCGGGTCTCGCCGGCGACGTCGGTGCTCGAGAACTGCATCCCGACCGTGTCGGCCTCGATGCCGCCGGAGCTGAAGTCGGCCACCTTGCCGCTCTTGGTCCCGGCCGCGACCGGGATCACCCAGGGGGCGGCGGCGTAGGGGTTCATGCTCATCTCGTCGGCGTCGTTGCCGTTGGCGAAGACCACGACCACTCCGGCGTCGGTGGCCCGCTTGGTGGCGATGGCGACGGGGTCCATCGGGTCGAACGGGCCGAAGCCGGTGCCGTAGGAGTTGTTGACCACCCGGATGCCGTACTTCTCCCGGTTCTCGAGCAGCCAGTTGAAGCCCTCGACGGCGGTGAAGACCGACAGGCCGTCGCCCGTCCCGATGCCGACGAGGTCGGCGCCGTAGGCCATCCCCTTCTGCGCCCCGCCGGACGCGATCCCCCGGCCGGCGACGTCGCCGGCGACGTGGGTGCCGTGCCCCGACGACGTGTCGGAGTTCGGGATGCCGGCGATGGGAACGACCGGCACCGGGTCCTGCCCGAGGCCGACCAGCTTGACGTTGGCCTTCATGGCCGGCGCCAGGTCGGGGTGGGTGAAGTCGACGCCGGTGTCGAGGATGGCGACGGTGACGCCCTTCCCGGTGACCTTGAGGTCGTTCCAGGCGTGGGCGGTGTTGTTGAGCTTGGCCGAGTCCTTCAGGAAGTAGTGGAGGGGGTGATCGTCGTAGATGGCCAGCACGCCGCGCAGGTTGCGGAGGTCGGTGAGCCGGGCCAGGGGCAGGCGGATGCCGGCGGCCGGGAGGTGCTCGAAGGCCTGCGACCAGACGCCGAGGCGGGAGAGGGCCGTCGCCATCCGGTGGTCGGCGGGGCGGTCCAGGGTGACGACGAGGTCGAGCAGGGCGCCCGGGGAGGCGTGATCGACGAGGGATTGCACGCCCGGCGCCAGGGCGGCCGGTCCGGGCGCGTCAGGCAGCGGAAAGGTGAGTTCCGAGCCGCTCGCCATCTGAGTCCGGAACGCCGCCGGATCGGCGGCGACGGACGGACTGGTTTCTCCATGACCCGCGGCCGCCACGGCCGGCGGTAGGGCGGCCAGCACGGCTGCCGCCAGCATGAAGAACTTACGCATCGGCCCTCCCGGCACTACTGAGAAAGCGTCTTTCGACGCCCATTGGTGCGATTCCCTCCAGCGACGACGGAACGGGACGAATGGTGGGAACCGGAAGAGCGTGATTTTAGGGCCACAAGGTCCGAAAGGGCGCGCGGCCTCAGTATCGTCTCAAGCGATGATTCCGCTGGAAGAGGCCCGAAACCGGATTCTCGCCGCCGTCCCGCGACTGCCCGCTGCCACCGTGGCCCTGGGCGACGCGCTCGGTCTGGTGACGGTGGAGGCGCTGTCCGCCACCGAGCCGATCCCGCCCTTCGCCAACACCGGGGTCGACGGGTACGCGGTCCAGGCGGCCGACACCACCGGGGCGACGCCGGGGGCGCCCGTCCGCCTCCGGATCGTCGACGAACTCCCGGCTGGGAAGGCGCCGACCGTGCCGGTCGGCCCAGGGGAGGCGATCCGGATCATGACCGGCGCCCCGGTGCCCGACGGCGCTGACGCCATCGTGATGGTGGAGGACACGTCGGTCGCCGACAGCGGCGACGGCGAGTTCGTGGCCATCGGCCGGGCGGCCCGGCCGGGCGACCACGTCCGGGCCGCCGGGGGCGACCTGGCCGTGGGCGACCCCGCCATCCCCGCCGGCAGCGTCCTCGGCCCCGCCCATCTCGGAGTCGTGGCCAGCCTCGGGCACCCGACGGTGACGGTGGTGCGCCGACCCCGGGTGGCCGT
>JAUZEX010000479.1 GCA_030838815.1 Actinomycetota bacterium | reverse complement strand
AGCGCCGCTTCCACCTGGGCGTACGCGGCCGAGTCGACCCCGCTGGTGGACCCCGCCACCGCCAGCTGCTGGTATCGGTCGACCATGGCCGGCGTACGGGCCAGCGCCTGCGCCGCCTCCCGGCGCTCCTTGATGAATTGCTCGATCCGGTCGGCCTTGGCTGCGGCCGTGCGGCTGACAGTGGCGAATCCGTCCCGGCGCAGCTTGGCGGCGTCGTTGCGGGTGGTGAGGAACAGGACGGCCGCCAGCGGCAGGGAGGCCATGATGAGGAACCAGGCCAGGAGACGGGTGGCGATCGTGCGGTGCCGTGCCGGCCTCATCGGAGCGCCCGCAGCCCGACGACGTTGAAGGCGCGCACCGGGGCGCGGAAGCCCTTGAGGGCGACCTCGCCCACCTCTTCCAGATCGGCGGCGTCCTCCACTGCCGCCTTGGCCCGGGGGCTGATGAGGATCTGGCCCGGCTCGGCCCGGTCGCACAGCCGGGCGGCCAGGTTGACCACGCTGCCGATGACGCCGTACTCGAAGCGGCCCTCGAAACCCATCTCCCCCAGGGTGGCGTAGCCGTAGGCGACGCCGATGGCGAACCCGAGGTCGTGGCCCCGCTTGCGCCACTGCGAAGCCAGCCCGCCCAGGCGTTCCCGCATGGCCACCGCCATCCGGACCGCCCGGTCGGCCGGCTCGGCGCAGGGCAGCGGATCGTTGAAGAACACCATCATCCCGTCACCGGCGAAGAAGCCGACGGTGGCCTGGAACTCGGCCACCAGCCGGCCGAGCTCCTCGTGGAATTCCCGCAGCACGGCCATGACGTCCTCCGGCTCCGACGTCTCGGAGAACGCCGTGAACCCGGAGAGATCGACGAAGAGCACGGCGATATCGCGCCGGTGCGTGGCCAGCACACCCTCGTCGCCGCTGGAGACCACGAGATCGGCCAGCTGCGGGGACAGGAAGCGACGCAGCCGGGCCATCCGCCCGAGCTCCTCGATCTGCTCCGCCACCCGGGCCTCGAGCGTGGTGTTCCACTCGGCCAGCGCCTCGGCCTGGCGGGAGACGGTGGCCAGCAGCTCCCGTTCCTGGTCGCGGAGCCGCTTCTTCTCCAGGCAGGCGCCGACCCGGGCTTCGAGGAGGACGGGGTCGAAGGGCTTGCCGAGATGATCCTCGGCGCCCATCTCGATGCAGCGCACCACGCTCGGCATGTCAGCCGAGGCCGAGATCATGATGGTGGGGATGTCGCGCAGCTGGGCGTCGGCATGGCGGGCCTGGAGGACGGCGTAGCCGTCGACGTCGGGCATGTTGAGGTCGAGGAGCACGAGGTCGACCGGTCGGGCGGCCATCAGTTCCAACGCCCGACGGCCGTTCTCAGCCTCGCAGACGGCGTAGCCGAGCCGGCCCAGCCGCCGGGCGAGGACGTCGCGGTTGGCGGCGTCGTCGTCCACCACCAGCACCAGACCCCGGTTCTCCCCCGACGGGCCCGCAGCCTCGAGCTGGTCGGGGCGGTCGAGGCGCCCGTTCCGCATCCCGAGGCCGTCCTCCGCCTCCTCGTCCGGCAGCTGCTCCACCAGCCGAACGCTCATGGCGGGCGGCGCGGCACCGCCGGCCAGCGCCCGTGCCCGCGACGCCGCGCTGGCGATCCGTCCGAGGGTCTCCACCGCCTCGGCGGGCACGACGCCGGCCAGTTCGCCGGCCCGGGTCAGCACCCGCTCCAGCGGGTCCTCCAGCGCCGCGGTCAGCGCCGCGGCGTCGAATCCGTCGCCGGAGGGGTCCAGGATGGCGGTGACGACGGCCAGCACCTCCTTGCCGGCGGCGCAGACGTCGCCGAGACCGGCGGCGAGGGCGGGGTCGGCGGGCCCGGGGCCGGCGTCGGCCACATCCTCCAGGATCAGTTCGGCGTAGCCCATGATGTGATTCACCTGATTGAGCAGCTCGTGGCGCAGGGCCCGGACCTCGGGGCTGGGGCTCACGACGGGCCCCCCGGAAGGAGCGCGGCGATCTTCTCCAGCAGCCGGGGCAGATCGACGGGCTTGGTGTCGAAGTCGTCGCAGCCCGCCTGGAAGGCCCGCTCCCGGTCGCCCGCCATGGCGTGGGCGGTCAGGGCCAGGACGGGGATGGCGCTGGTCTCCGGCGCCGCCTTCAGTTGCCGGGTGGCCTCCCACCCGTCGATCCCGGGCAGGCTCATGTCCATGACCACGAGGTCGGGCCGGTCGGCCGCCGCCCGGACCACGCCGTCCTCGCCGTCCACGGCCACGATGACCTCGTAGCCCCGCCGCTCGAGGCGCCGGGACAGCATGTCCCGGTTCATCTCGTTGTCCTCGACCAGCAGGATGGTCGCCATCAGATCTTCCCCCGTTCCCGCCAGGAATCGAAGATCGGTTTCATCTGGGCCTCGGCGGCCTTGACGGCGTCCTCGGCGGTCATCTCCCCCTTGGCGGCGGCGGCGAACATCCGGGGAACGAGGTACTGATCGGAGATCTCCCCGATGGCTGCGTTGTCGTATCCCGGCTGGCCGAGGTTTGTGCTCCAGTCCGACGTCTGGGCGAGCAGGGCATATGCGTCGGGGGGTT
>JAUZEX010000475.1 GCA_030838815.1 Actinomycetota bacterium | reverse complement strand
CCGCCCTCTCCCAGGACGGCTCGGCGCTCGGCACGCTCCAGTCGTTCACCATCGGCCAGGACGGCATCGTGACCGGCGTCTTCTCCAACGGCCGCACCCGGCCCATCGGCCAGATCGCCCTGGCCGGCTTCTCCAACGCCTCCGGCCTGGAGAAGACCGGCAGCTCCCTCTCCCGGGCCAGCGTCAACTCCGGCCTGGCCCAGATCGGCCAGGCCGGCAGCGGCGGGCGGGGCACGCTGTCGGGCAGCACGCTGGAGATGAGCAACGTCGACCTGGCCCAGGAGTTCACCAACCTGATCATCGCCCAGCGGGGCTTCCAGGCGAACTCCCGGGTCATCACCGCATCGGACGAACTGCTCCAAGACCTCGTCAACCTCAAGCGCTAAGGCCATGGCGGCCCTCAGGTCGGTCCTTCCCGGGCCGATCTGAGGGCTCGTCAGGGCGCCACGGACCGGTACCCGCACACTCCAAGGACGGAGCGATGATCATCCTCACCCGTTTGAACGGCGAGCAGTTCGCGGTGAACTGCGATCTGGTGGAGCGCGTCGACGCCCACCCCGACACGGTGCTGACGCTCGTCGACGCCACGAAGTACCTCGTGGCGGAGAGCCTCACCGACGTCGTCGAGCGCGTCCGCGACTTCCGGGCCGGCGTCCTCGTCCGCAGCGTCGAGCTGCAGCACGGGCTTCCGGTCGCGAGCACTGTCACCAGTCCTCTTGGCCCCGTCCCTCCCGCCATCCCGCTCCGCATCGTCAACCACCAGGACGAGGGCTGACATGGATCCGGGAACCCTGATCGGGATCGGCCTGGCCTTCGCCGCCGTCTTCGGCTCCATGATCATGGAGGGCGGCAACCCGGCTGCCATCCTCCTGCCGCCCGCCATGTTCCTCGTGTTCGTCGGGACCTTCGGCGTGGCCATGGCCTGCGGGCTCATGAAGGATGCCACCGGCGCCCTGGCCGCCGTCAAGACCGCGCTCATGGGCAAGAAGCACTCCGCCGACGAGACCGTCGCCACGCTCGTCTCCTTCGCGGAACGGGCCCGCCGGGAAGGCCTGCTGGCCCTGGAGGAGATGGCCAAGTCAGTCGACGACCCCTTCATGCGCAAGGGGATCGAGCTGGCCGTCGACGGCACCGACCCCGACGAGCTGCGCGACATCATGGAAGCCGAGATCGCCTCCAAGAAGAACGCCGACAAGGCCGGGGCCAAATTCTTCGCCGACATGGGCGGCTTCGCCCCCACCCTCGGCATCATCGGCACCGTCCTCGGCCTGATCCACGTGCTGGAGAACCTGTCCCAGCCGGAGAAGCTCGGCCACCTCATCGCCGGCGCCTTCGTCGCCACCCTGTGGGGCGTCCTGACGGCCAACGTCATGTGGCTCCCCATCGGCAACAAGCTCAAGCGGGTGGGAGAAGTCGAGGCCCACCACATGCAGCTGGTCATGGAGGGCGTGCTGGCCGTGCAGGCCGGCGCCAACCCCCGGGTCATCGAGCAGAAGCTGCTGTCGTACCTCCCGGCCGCGGAGCGGCCCGAGAGCACCGAGAAGGCGGCCTGACCGTGGCCACCGCCAGCGCCAAGGCGCACCGGCGCTCCAAGCTGCACGAGGAGCACGAGGAGCACGTGAACCACGAACGCTGGCTGATCACCTACGCCGACATGATCACCCTGCTCATGGTGCTGTTCATCGTGCTGTACTCGATCTCCCAGGTCGACCTGGCCAAGTTCCGGCGCCTGAAGGAGGGCGTCGCGGGCGGCTTCGGCGGCAACTCGGCGGCCGGGGCCCTCTCCGGCGGCGCCGGCCCGCTCCAGGGCGGCGGCGGCGTGTTCGACTCCGGCCTCCACGGCACCCAGGCCGTCACCTCCGCCCAGGCGGCCCAGTCGGCACTGGCCGACGCCAAGGCCCGAACCGCCGGCGCCCGCCAGCAGCGCTCCGTCCTCCAGGGGGCGCAGCAGGAGATCCAGCGCAGCCTCGACAAGGAGGGGCTGGGCGACACGGTCCGGTTCCGGCTGGAACCGCGGGGCCTCGTCGTCACCATCGTGAGCGACAAGGTCCTCTTCGACCCCGGTCAGGCCGACCTGCGCCCCGAGGGCCGGGACGTGGTCGACAAGGTCGCCGCCGCCCTCGGCCGCCTCCCCAACAAGCTGTCGGTGGAGGGCCACACCGACAACACCCCGATCTCCGGGCGGTATCCGTCCAACTGGGAGCTGTCGACCGCTCGGGCCACCACGGTGCTCCGGGAGCTGATCGAGCGCCACGGCCTCTCCCCGGCCCGCCTCTCGGCCGCCGGATACGCCGACGAGCGGCCGGTGGCCTCCAATGACACGGCGGACGGGCGGGGGACCAACCGGCGGGTGGAGCTCGTCGTGCTGGCCGACGTGGCCGCCGCCCTGAACGACATCAGCGCCGGTGGAGAACCGCCGGTGGGTGTGATCGACCCCAGCCCGAAACCCGCAGGAGCGTGAGATGGCAAAGAAGAAGACGGCCGACGGCGACGAGGCCAAGAGCGGTAAGGGCAAGACAGTGGCCATGGGGGCCGTCATGGTCATCGGCCTCCTCGGCGGGTTGAAAGGGTTCGTGCTGTCGGGCGGGAAGGCGGTCGCCGCCACCGGCGTGTCGACCACGAGCACGACGAAGCCCGGGCCGATCGTGACGCTCGACCCGATCACGGTGAACATCGCCGGCGACCGGTTCCTCAAGATCGGTCTCGGCCTGCAGCTGTCGGGGAAGCTGGCCGGCCAGCCGGCCCCCAAGGACTCCAACGACCCGACCAAGGGGTTCGCCCGGGCCCTCGACCTCACGATCGAGACCTTCGGTGGCCACACGTACGATTCGCTGGTCACACCCGCTGGCCGGACAGTGGCCAAGGAGGAGTTGATCAAAAAGCTCGAGGCGGCCTACCCAGAAGAGGTTGAAGGGGTGTACTTCACCGATTTCGTCATGCAGTAACCCGCAACCTGGCTGCGGGTGTCGCCGCCCGGCTCATCTCGCGCACCCCCCCGTCGATCCATGGGGGCATGCCGTCCCCCAGTGCGACGCCGGTCGCCTACGACTTCCGACGCCCCAACAAGTTCACCCGGGAGCACGTCCGCGCCCTCCAGATCGCCCACGAGACGTTCGCCCGCCAGTTCACCACGGTGCTGTCCACCACGCTGCGGACCGTCTCCCACGTGCAGGCCAGGGGCATCGGCCAGCTGACCTACGACGAGTACATCCGCGACGTCGCCAACCCGACGTACCTGGCCATCCTGTCGCTTCCGCCGCTGGCCGGGGCGGCGATCTTCCACCTGCCGCTGCCGGTCGTCCTGACCGCCGTCGACCGGCTCCTCGGCGGGCCGGGGACCGGCCCCTCGGTCAACCGGGCCCTGACGGAGATCGAGCAGTCGCTGGTGCGCGACCTCCTCGGCCGGGTCCTGCGGGAGCTGGCCTACGCCTTCGAGTCGCTCACGGCGCTCGAGCCGACGGTGATCCACCAGGAGTCGAACCCCCAGTTCGCCCAGATCGGCTCGCCCAGCGACATGGTGATCGTGTTCGTCTACGACCTCCGCATCGGGTCGCAAGCGGGCGAAGCGACGTTGTGCATCCCGTTTTCGGCCTTGCAGCCCGTCCTCGACGAGGTCATGGGCAACTCGCTGCTGGCCGGCCGCATCGAGGCCGACGCCGGATCGGTGCGCGACGCCCTGGCCGGGCGGATGGGCTCCGCCCCGGTGACGGTCAGCGTGAGCTTCCCGCCCGTCGCGCTCGCCCTGGCCGACATCATCGATCTCCGGCCGGGCGACGTCCTACCCCTGGACCACCGCATCGACGCCCCGCTCGAGGTGTCGGTCGGAGGCGTGCCCCGCTTTGCCGCCCGGCCCGGCCGGCGGGGCAAGCGCCTCGCCTGCGTGATCACCTCGGTCGCCGAGAAGGAGACTTCATGACCCCCGCTGGACCGTCCATCGCCGCCCCGGCCGCCGTCGAGGAGGCCCTGGCCTCCGCCGCCGGCGCCGCCTGCGATGCCCTCCCCTCGAACGGGGAATGGTCGGGTCAGGCCGCCGACGCCGCCGGGCCGCCCGCTCCGGGCGCCGGGGCGCACGCCGTGGCGGCTACGCTCCCCGGCCTCGGCCGCCTTGTGCTGGCCGTCGCCGCGCCGCTGGCCCGCGAGGTGCAGGTCGGTCCGCCGCCGGCCGAGGATCTGCCGGCCGGACTGGCTCCTGCCTTCCGCGCCGCCGCCGCGGCGTTCGGAGTTCCCCAGGAGGCACTGGCCGACTACGGCGTGGTCGACACCGCCACCCTGGCGCCCCGGACGGGCGAGGAAGCCCACGGCGTCCTCCTTCTCGACGGCACCATCCACGCCGCCAGCCTCTGCTTCCTGGCCCCGGCAACCGTGCCCGGCTCTCCGTCGATCGCCGACCACGAGTTCGCGCCGCTGCCGGTCCCCGGCGCCGCCTCCCCGGACGGCGGCGCGGGACGAAGCGTCCTGGGCGGCGGGCCCATCGAGCTGCTCCACGAGGTGGAGATGGGCGTCACGGTCGAGCTGGGCCGGACCCGCATGGTGGTCCGGGACATCCTCGACCTGAGCCCCGGTTCGGTCATCGAGCTCGACCGGGCCGCCGGTGCCCCCATCGACGTCCTCGTCAACGGCACGCTCATCGCCCGGGGCGAGGTCGTGGTCATCGACGAGGAGTTCGGCATCCGCATCACCGAGGTCCTCGGCTACGAGGAGGGTCCGCGGCCCGGCCGCTGACCAATCGTGGACACCTCTCTCGCCGCCCTCCTCGCCCGCGTCGTCGTCTCCCTCGGCGTCGTGCTGGTCGTCATGTGGGGCGCAGCCACCGTGCTGCGCCGCAGCGGGGTCGCCGGGACCGCCGCCACCGGCCGTCGGGGCGCGAAGCGCACGGCGCCGGTCGAGGTGATCGCCCGCCGCGGCCTCTCCCGCGGCGCCTCCGTCATCGTCGTCCGGTTGGGCGGGCGGGCGCTGGTCCTCGGAGTCACCGAGCAGCAGGTTTCGGTGCTCGCAGAGATCGACCCCGCCGAACTCGACGCTCCCGGGCTCGACACCGGCGCCGACGACAACGACGCAGGATCCAGCAGCGCAAGAACCGCCGGCCCAGGGATCGGGTCCGGCTCCCTCCCATGGAAGGTCGCCCTCGAGCAACTGCGGGAACGGACCGTCCGCCGGTCCTGAGCTCAGCAGTCCGGAGACCTTTGCCGATGCCGACCTTCCAGGGCCGGCGCGCCCTGGCGGCGTGCCTGCTGGCCCTCTTCGCCTGGCTGCTGGCCGCGCCCTTGGCGGCGGCCTCGCCGGCCGATCCCCCGTCCAGCCCGCCCGACCTCGGTTCGATCGTGGCCGGGGTGAAGGCGTCGGATCCCGCCTTCGAACCGGCGACGAGTACGACGACCCCGCCGGGCGACCCGACCACCTCGACCACCCGCCCGGCGACGACGACCACCCGCCCGGCGACGACGCCGGCCCCCGTGCGCGTCGCCAGCGCTCCGGCGGGGGGCGTCACCGCCGGAGCACCGGCGACGGCCGGCACCAACACGGCCGGCGCCCCGACCGGCGGCACCGACACCAAGGCGTCGGTCAGTTTCAACCTCGACGGGGTGGGCGCCGGCAAACCGAGTCAGAGCCTGATGATCATCGTGCTCATCACGCTGCTGTCGGTGGCCCCGGCGCTGCTCATCATGCTGACGAGCTTCACCCGTATCGTCATCGTGCTGTCCCTGACCCGCAACGCCCTCGGGCTGCACACGATCCCGCCCAACCAGGTGATCGTGGGTCTGGCCATGTTCCTCAGCTTCTTCGTCATGTCGCCCACCTTCAGCGACATCAACAAGGATGCGGTCCAGCCTCTGCTCCACGGCCAGAAGACGCAGGCCCAGGCCTACGACTCCGCCGTCACGCCGCTGCGGACGTTCATGCTGAAGCAGACCCGCAAAGGGGAGCTGGCCATGTTCAGCTCGGCGGCGAACGGCGGGAAGCGCCCGGCCAAGCCGGAGGACGTCGGCCTCGCCGCCCTCATCCCGGCCTTCATCCTCTCCGAGCTGAAGACCGCCTTCATCATCGGCTTCGTCGTCTTCATCCCCTTCCTGGTCATCGACATCGTCGTTTCCAGCTCGCTCATGTCCATGGGGATGATGATGCTCCCGCCGGTGTTCGTCTCGCTGCCGTTCAAGCTGCTGCTGTTCGTCATGGTCGATGGGTGGGGCCTCATCGTCCGGTCGCTCCTCAAGAGCTTCGCCTGACCGGGAGGGGATGAGCGGTGGATACCAGCGTCATCGAGATCGCCGTCCAGACGATGATCATCTGCGCCAAGCTGTGCGCCCCGATCCTGCTCATGAGCCTGGCCGTGGGCCTGGCCGTGTCGCTGTTCCAGTCGGTGACCCAGATCCAGGAGGTCACCCTCACCTTCGTGCCCAAGCTGATCGGCGTCGGGCTGGTGCTGATGCTCGGCGGGCACTGGATGCTGGCCGAGCTGGTCGGGTTCACCAACCACCTCTTCGACATGGTGCCGCGGCTGCTGCAGTCGGCCTGAGCGCCCGATCCCACCTCCCGTGACCGTCGATCTCGCCCCTGCCCTCGTGACGGGCTACCTCCTGGCCTTCCTGCGGGCCGCGGCCTGGGTCTTCGTCTCCCCGCCGTTCGGCACCCGGTCGGTGCCGACGATGGTCAAGGTCGGCCTGGCCGGGGCCCTGGCCCTGGTCGTCGGGCCCCACCTGGCGCAGCAGGCGGTGCCCCTCGAGGTGGCACCGTT
>JAUZEX010000837.1 GCA_030838815.1 Actinomycetota bacterium | reverse complement strand
GTCCGGGCGGCGGCGGCCGGCGCCGAGCGGGCGGTGGAGCGGCGGGCCGAACCGCTCCTCGCCCTGTTCCGCCCCGCGTCGGAGTGGGCGGCGGCCGGCGCCCTCCTGGGCGTCGCCTGGGACCGGCTCATCGCCAACAGTGCCCACGACTCGGCCTGCGCCTGCTGCACCGACGAGGTCGCCGACCAGGTGCTGGTGCGCTACGCCGAGGCCCGCCAGATCGGCGACGCCCTCGCCGACCGGGCGCTGGCCGACCTGGCCGCCGAGACCGGAACCGGACCCGGCGCGGTGCTGGTCGTCAACACGTCTCCCCGGACCCGCTCCGGGATCGTCGAGGTGACCGTCCCCGCCGGCCGGGAACCCGCCGAGGATTTCGTCGGTCCGGACGGGATCAGGAGGGCGGTGCAGCTGCTCGGCGTGGGCCGGGACGAGACCTTCGTCGCCCGGGTGGTCGGGTCGAAGGTCGGCTGGGTGGCCGACCGCATCGCCGGCGCCACGTTCGACGGGCGACCCGTCCGAGCATGGTCCCTCGAGCCGGGCCCCGAAGACGCACAGACGGTCCGGGGCGTCGATCCGGGCCCCGGCGAGCCCGACGGAGCGCAGGACGTCGGCGCCACGACGATGACGTTCCGGGCCGCCGGACTCGACGACTCGCCGCTCGACCTCGACGAGGCCCGGGACGCACTGCTGGCCCTCGGCCGGGCGGGGCGGGCGGTGACCGTCCGGATGGAGGGACCGCCCAGGCGCCGGATCCTCGTCGAGACCGGGCCGGTCCCCGGCTACGGGTGGACCACCCTGCGCCGGCCCGCGGCGGGCGGCGGCGGGGAACCGGCGGCGATACCTGTCCGGGTCGGCGCCGACCCCGGCGGCCGGCCGACGCTCGACAACGGGCTCGTCCGGGTGGAGGTCGACACGGAGGACGGGACCTTCACGATCACCACCCGGAGCGGACTGCGGGCCGAGGGGCTCAACCGCTACGCCGATGGCGGCGACGGCGGCGACACGTACACGTGGTGCCCGCCCGCCGACGACACCGTGGTCGACCGCCCCCGATCGGTGACGGTCGAAGTCGAAGAGACCGGTCCGCTGCGGGGGCGGATGCTCATCACCGCCGGCTACGAATGGCCGACCCACGCCGCCGGCGACGAGCGCGCCTGCTCCGCCCGGTCGCCGCAGACAACCACGGCGACGCTCCGCACGGCGGTGTCGCTGGTCGCCGGCGACCCGGTCGTCGCTGTCGAGGCCGTCCTCGACAACCGCTGCCGCGACCACCGGCTCCGGGTCCACTTCCCGCTGCCGGCCACGGTGACGGGGTCCGACGCCGGCTGCGCCTTCGCCGTCGTCCATCGGGGCCTCGACGCCGAGGGCGGGCCATCCGAGCAGCCGCCGCCGACGTTCCCCGCCCGCCGGTTCGTCGACTGCTCCGGCGAGGTGGGCCTGGCCCTGATCGCCGACGGCACGACCGAGTACGAGGTCTGCGACAGGGGCCGCGAGCTGGCCGTCACGCTGCTCCGGGCGACCGGCTGGCTGTCCCGACGGCGGCTGCCGCTCCGCCCCGACCCGGCCGGCCCGGCCCTACCGGTGGTGGGCGCCCAGGTGCAGGGTGAGCGCCGCTGGCGCTACGGCCTGCTGCTGCATGCCCGTCACTGGGAGGCCGCCGACGTCACCGGGCACGCATCAGCCTTCCTCAACCCGCTGGAGGCCGTCGCCGGCTCCTCCACCGGCACCGACTCCCGCCGCCCGGACGAGGGCCAGGTCCTGCGGGTCGACGGTGCGGAAGTGTCGGCGGTGGGACGCGACGGCGACGGGCTTGTCGTCCGGCTGTTCAACCCCGGTGCGCAGCTCGCCTCGGCCACGGTCGGCGGCCCCGAGATCCCGGAGATCGGAGTCGGCCTCCGACCCGGGGAGATCGTGACCGTCAGGCCGATCCGGCGTCCTGGACCGGGATAGGGATCCGGGCCCGGTACGGCGCCAGCAGCGCCTCTCCCGCCGGCTCGGTGGTGGAGAACGAACGGTCGAGCCCCGGCACGGTGAGGAGGACGCCGGGATCGCCCTGGGGAGGCAGGTGGAGCCCCGGAGGACGCTCCCACTGCCAGAGCAGCGCCGGGCGGTCGCCGTGCCAGCGGAGGGCGTAGGAGATCCGTCCCTGCGTCGTCGGGGCGTCGTGGACCTCGAGCGGCTGGCCGGCCCACTCCGGCGGAAAGATCGTGGCCAGGGCCAGCCCCCCGTCCGGCGTCTCCCGGACCAGCGCCCGGCGGACGAGGCCCAGAAACCCGGCCGCCGCCCCGCCGTGGTGCCCGTCGCCCGCGCAGCCGCCGCCGAGGCGGGGATGCACGGCCTCCGGCCAGGTGAAGGTGGAGGTGGAGGCGTCGAGCATGCGGCGCAGCCTCCGCCACGCCCGCAGGTCGCCGGCCTCGAGCTCGCAGGCGGCGATCCGGAAGGTGAGGGACGGGCTGAGCCCCCGGTGCAGGAGCGCCTCGTAGAAGGCGTCTCCGAGGCAGAAGGCCTCCCGCAGCACGTCGAGAGTCCCGGTCACCCAGACGTCGTCGGCGGGAAGGAGGCCGAGCGGGTCGCAGGCGACCAGGGAACCGACCATGCCGGCGTCGAGGCCCCGGCTGGGTGCGGCGGGCATCGCCACCCGGCCGAGGCGATCGGCGCCGCGCTCCAGCGAGGCGGTGATGGCGTCCCGCAACTGGGTCGCCGCCCTCTCGGCCTCGTCGGCGGCCGGCTCATCGCCGGCGAGGCGCAGGAGCCAGGCGCCGTCGACGAGCCCCCGTACGCACCAGAAACCCTGCTCGTAGGGGAGATCGGCGACGACGTGATGGCCGGCCAGGAGGCGGACGCCTTCCCGCACGGCCGGGATCAGCTCGCCGAGCAACGCACCGTCGCCGGTCAGGCGATGATGCTCGGCGATGGCCCACAACCCCCCGGCGTGGCCCTCCCAGGTCCGCAGGCGACGGGAGTCGCGGCCCGGCGACCGCCACGGCCGGGCCCTCAGCACCTCCGCCGCCTCGGCATGGAAGCCGAACCGGTCGAGCGTCACCACCATGGGGGCGGCCTCCAGGAAGGAGACGTCCTCGCTACGCCACGGCGCGGGGGAGACGTCACCGCCGCTGTGGAACAGGAGGAGGAACCCCCGGTTCGCCTCCACGGCGGACTGGAGCCGGGGATCGGGGAGTTCGAGCCGCAGCCCCCGCCGGAGCTGCGCCTGCCAGCCGCGGCTCACATCGGCGGGCGCCGGAAGCGCGCCCAGGTCGATCGCGGGGAGCGCCGGGCTCCGGTGCCGGATGCGCCGGTCGTGCTCCAGCGGCAGCGCCACCCGGACCGTGGTGCGGTGCGGGAGAGGGTAGACGAGCGCCACCTGGCCGAGCCCGTCCGGATCGTCGACGTGGAGGGGCCCCGGACCCCCCTGGCCGGCCGTCACCCGGTGGACCACGTCGCCGTCCTCGAACGTCGAGCCGGCCACCCCGGCCGGCGGCCGGGGCAGCAGCAGCGCAGGGTGCCCGTCGACCAGGAGCCGATCCTCCTCCAGGTCGATCCGCCGCACTGAGGCGAGGCCGACGGGATTGGTCGGCCGCAGGGCAAAGGCGACGGCGACCGGGACCGGCGACTGGTTCTCCACCTCCACCACGACGAGTTCGCCGAAGGGGCCGCCCATGGAGGCGGGAAGGCCGTAGACGCGCTGCACGGCGTCGCCCCCGGGGATCCGCATCACGGTCTCCACCACCGGGACGCCGCCGGCCAGCGACTGGCGCACCGCCGCCTCCCGGCTCGGCAGGTGCCACCGGTCCTCGGCGCCGATCCACCAGTCGAGTGACCAGCCGCCGGCCCACGGCGTGACGAGCCCCCGGGGGTCGACGATCCCCTTCCACGGCGAGGCGAGGTTGCCCACCAGCGTCCAGTTCCGATGCGTGACGTTGAGGAGGGCCGGGAGTTCGCCGCCGGGAACAAAGGCCGGCGACTCCGGGTCGAGCTGGCGCTCGGCCCAGAACGGCCAGAGCCACCCCGGCGCGCCGGTCAATACGTCGTCGTCGATGCCGATGCGCCCGGACACGCGCCGGGCCACGAAGCTGCGCCAGTCGGCCACGCCGAGAAGGGTACGGCCCGGCGCCTCAGAACTCCTTGTCGCCGGCGCCCGTCTCGCTCTTGGTGTTGCCGCTGGCGGCGTTACCGGCCGCATCGTAGGGCGCGGTGTCGGAGTTCCACGACATGGTGGTCGTTCCGCCGTTGTCAGCTCCGCTCCCGCTGCGGGTGCCGAGGGTGATCGTGATCGTCGCCCCGGACTGGACCATCGTCGACGTGGTGCCGGTCGCCCCGAAGATTGTGTCCGGGGCGCTGCCGAGCAGGCTGCCGCCGGTGTACCCGGCGTCGGCGAGACTCACGATGCCCAGCGTGGTGAGCTGCGAGCCTCCGTTGTAGACGACGAAGTCGTCGGCGCTGCACAGGATGAGCGTGCAGCCACCGTCTTCGAGGTGGACGATCACGTTGGTGGAGGCCCCCGTCCAGCCGGCCAGGATCGACTGCGGGTCGATCTGTTTGCTGAAGGTGTAGATGATCGTGTCGCCGATCTCGGCCGTCCCCACCGTGCCTCCGGCGTGGTTGGTGGTCTGAATGTCAGCGGCGGCGGGCGGGGTGTTGTCGACGGTGACGGTGTAGCCGGTCTGCAGGCTGCTGTAGCCGAGGGCGTCGGTGGAGGTGATGGAGTATGTCTTCCCGCCCGACAGCGGGCTGCTGGCCGTCTGGAGGGCGCTGCGGTACCCGTAGTTGACGCCGTTCACCGAGTACGACCCCGCGGTGAGCGCGACGTTCGTCTGCCCGGACGTGATGGCGCTCTCGTCGGTCTTCACCGTCGCGACGCCGCTGGCCGGGTTCCCGCTGTCGGCGACGTTGGCGTAGACGTAGTAGCTGCCGCCCTGCTTGACGGCGCCGGCCAGATACCCCGTCTGCTTGGCGATCACCGTGGTGGTGACCGACGGCGCGACCCAGTCGGCGGCGGCCCCGACGCTGTTGGAGGCGGTGGTCGTCCTGGTGAAGGCGGCCAGGGCGGCAGGGCCGCCGGCGGCCAGGATGACGACCGCCACGACGGCGACCGCCTGCCGCCTCGAGGCCCGGCGCCGCAGCCGTGGTCTCCGTCCGGGCTTCTTCGTGGCCGGAAGCCAGATCGACACCAGCATGGCGCTCAGCAGGAGAGCCGGAACGAGGTGGACGGTGGCGTGGTGGACCGGCGCCGACCGCAGGGTCCGGATCACCGTTCCGGCGTACGGGATGACGGCCACCCGCTGCCAGGCCGGGGCGCCGTCCAGGCGGGCCGACCAGGGATCGGGGGCGGCGTTGGCGTCGCCCTTGGTCCGCAGGACGGGGTGGGGCCCGGGTTCGGTGATCTCCACCACCCGGTGGGTGACCACCTGACGCTCCGGAGTTGGTGCCTGATACGTGATGACGTCGCCCACGTGCACGGCCGCCGGGTCGATGGGGACCAGCACGGCGACGGAGCCGACCGGCATACCGGGCCCCATGCTGCCGCTCAACACGGTGGCCATCCGGTAGGCCCCGGTCAGGGGCCCGATCCCGACGGCCAGCAGCACGGCGGCCGCCATCGCCAGCAGGATCCGCCCGGCCCATTGTCCGATGGGACGCATCGGTGAACTAGTGGGCGGCACCGGCCCGCTGGGTGCCGAGGAAGCTGTAGGTCAGCGTCGAGCTGAGGCCCTGGAGGGAGGCCCCGGCCGTCCCCGGAAAGGTCAGCGTCAACCGCAGGTGGTCGGTGCCGGCGGCGGTGAGGGCGCTCAGGCCTGACATGGTCAGCGCCGACTGGATCACCGCCCGCGTGGTGAGGATCGTCGTCGTGGAGCCGCCGCAGGTGTAGCTGAAGGCGGGCGACGAACCCGATTCGGTCCAGGCCACGGAGCAGCGGTCGACCACCATCTGGAGGCCGTTGGTGGTGTCCGTGTCGAGCAGGGACGACGGCGAGGCGGTGGTCGTGAGCGCCACCGAGGCGAGGTCCTGGCTGCCGGTGTTCGACAGGTCGAACGACCGCTGCACCGTGTCGCCGGGCACGAGGCCGGAAGCGTTCACGGTCAGCCGGTTCGTGGAGGCGCCGGTGTTCCCGAGCGCAATCACCACTGTCCCCGACGCCAGGGTGGAGCTGGCGCTGGTGGTGGCGGTG
Source organism: Actinomycetota bacterium (assembly GCA_030838815.1). Taxonomy (GTDB): domain Bacteria; phylum Actinomycetota; class Acidimicrobiia; order IMCC26256; family BP-133; genus BP-133. Next base: position 876 of record JAUZEX010000837.1, on the reverse strand, counting down.
AAGGTGGCGAAGGTGCCCATGCCGGCCAGGGCGCCGGCCACGCCGAGCGCCCCCAGCGACAGCAGGACCTTGCGGCCGGTGCCACCGAGTAGCGCCTTCCCCGGGGGTGCGGGGGTGTCCCCCATCGATGTCACGGTTCCTCGCTCTGCCAGATCGAAATGAGGGCGCAGACGGCGACGACGATGGCGAAGGCTCCGAGCCATCCCCGGCGGCTCAGTGCGGCATGGAGCCAGCCGACAGCGAAGCCGGCCCGGGCAATGGAGTACTCGGCCCGCCAGCCGTCACCGGTGGCCGCCACCACCCAGTCGTCGGGCCCCGGGTTGGCGTCACCCTTGGTCATGAAGGCCCGCCCCGTCGGCGTCTGCACGACGGCGTAGATCCGGTGCACGACCATCGTTCCCGGCCGGCCGGGGCGCTGAAAGACGATCACGTCGCCCTGGCCCAGGTGAGCGGCCGGCGCCCGGGTGGCGATGACGAGGCCCCCCACCGGGATGGTGGGCGACATGCTGCCACTGCGGACGTAGAAACTCTCGAAGGGATACATCCTGGGCCCGACGACGAGGGTCACGAGGCTGAGCACGACGACCCCCAACGAGGCCTTGACGACCAGGCGCACCGCCGCCGGCGCCAGCGGGAGCGCTGGCGCCGGGCGGGCGGTCCTGACATCGAGTACGGCGGTGCTCATCACATCCGCTTACTGGGTGATCTGCCAGTTGAGGGCGAGCGACGCCGACCGGCCCTGGTAGGAGTTGTCGGCGTTGGAGGGAAGCTTCACACCGACCCTGACCCACGTCTTCGGGCTCGCGCCCCCGGCGGCGGTCAGGGCCCCCGCCGACAGCCCACTGCCCACGTTGGGATAGGCGGTGACGAAGGTCG
>JAUZEX010000798.1 GCA_030838815.1 Actinomycetota bacterium | reverse complement strand
CGGGCGGAGGAGAACTCCTTCATCTGGGCCGCGGGGTCGGGGGTGAAGACCCACTCCTCACCGCCGGCCGAGTAGGTGGCGGAGGCCATCCAGTCGTCGTCGGCCAAGGTCAGCGCCGTTGACAGGTCGGCGGTGGCGAAGCGGGGTCCCTTGTTGTCGAAGGTGCCGGCCACGGCGAAGTCGTTGAGGCCACAGATGAAGAAGCCGGCCTCGACGGTGCCGTCGTCGTACTCGTTGGCGAAGACGTTCCAGGCGACCTGGGAGTGGGCGAAGAAGCGGAACTCCTTCCACTCCTGGCCGTGGGGCCAGTAGCCGTGGTCGACGAGGACGAAGCCGGTGGCGTGGCGGCCCATGACGGTGCCCTCGGCCCGGTAGGCCTGCATCGTGTACAGGAGAGAGTCCTGCGGCATGGGGGAGTAGTGCATGAGGCCCGTCCCGACCGGTGTGGCCTCGCAGCGGAGCAGGTCGCCCTCCGACCAGGTGAGGCCGCCGTCGGTGAACGAGAGGTCGAGAGGCTGCTCTCCCTCAGGGACGAGGTCCTGGCCGACCTTGGCCATGAGGGCGTCGGCGTAGCGGTGGGCCTCCGGCGTGAAGTGGCGGCGGATCTCGCCCCGGGCGGTGCGCAGCGAGGCGGGCGCCAGCCGCAGGTGATCTGCGTCCTCGTTGGTCATCAGCCACAGCCCCGAGGTCATGGGGCCGATGAACTTCCGTTCCAGCACGTAGAGGTGGCCGTCGTCGTCGCGCAGGCCGCCGTAGAAGTACTGGACCTGGAGGTTGAGCCCGTACTTCGCCTTCGTCGGCTCGACGTCGGCGATCCGGGGGTCGAACGAACCGACGATCGTGCGCTCGTGGTAGTCGCCGATGGCACGGTGGTTGGCCACAAAGGTCCTTTCGGGATGGGGCTCGGGGGTGAACCTGGCTAATGCCGGGCGAGGACGGCGGCCCGGCGGCGGGACTCGGCTTCGCCGGGGTCGGCGGTGACGCCGTTGCGGCTCAGGTCGGCGTCGGACGGGCGGGCCCGGCCGGTCACGATGTCGGCGTGGAGGAGCAGGCCGCCCACGATGAAGCAGGCCAGCGCCACCAGCCCGCCGGACAGGACGACGGGAATCTGGGCCGGCACGTTGTCGGCCGTGCGGACGCCGGCCCAGGCCACGAGCGTGACCAGCAGTCCGGCGCCGACCAGCAGGCCGCCGAACGTGCCCACCGGGCGGTTGCGGAGCAGGAGCGGGATCCTCGACAGGTTCACGATGGTTCGCCTCCTACAGGCGCCGGAGCGTGGTGGAGTAGGAGAGGTACCGCACCAGTACGGCGGCGCAGATCACGCCGAGCAGGGCGATGGTCCTCCTGGACGGGCCCCTGGGCCCGGTGGAAACGGCGGTGGCAGGGGTGGCCGCTGGCAGCACCGGTGCCGCGGCCTCGACACCGGGCCCCGGCGCCGGGGCGGGCGGCGGCACGATGAGCGGGGAGGCGGACGGCCCCGCCGCAACGGAGAAGGCCGGTGCCGGGCCGATCCCGGCCCCCCCGGGGCCCGACGCGAATCCGGCGCTTCCGACGGTGAAGGCGCCGCCGGAGGCGAGGTCGGCCGTCGCGGCGTTGCCGGACAACGGTCCCGGAGTCGGGGACTTCTCTCCGGCGGACGGGGCGGCCCGCTCCAACGACGACGGCGGCGTCAGATCTCCGAGGCCGCCGCCGAGGCTGGAGCCGCCGCCGTCACCGGCGATCGGCTCGCTGACGATCGTGCGGGCGCCGGCCCGGGCGTAGCCGAGGCCGAAGCTGATGGTGAGCTGGCCGGTGTGGAGGCTCACGGTGAGCTGCGCCGCCCGGGCGGTGGCCTGCGTGCCGTCGGCGGCCGCCTCCACCAGTTCGGGCACGACGTCGAAGGTGAACGTCCCCACCGGGGACAGCACCGGGCCGAGGGCGGCCAGGGCCGGGCCGAGCTTGGCGATCGAGTCCGACGGCAGGGCGACCGGGTTGCCGTTGACCAGCAGGGCGCCGATGGTGGCCTCGGCCACGGCCTTCGCCCCGCCGGGCCGGCCGGTGGTGGTGGCCACCGCCCGGTTGCGGACCGACCGAAGGTTCACCACCCCGCCGATCGTGACGTCGTTGATCTCCGAGGCGGAGACGACGTCGGTGGCCCCGTCGGGGCCGGCCACCGTGTCGACCGTGGCGGTGAGCGGCCCGCCCCGCAGGTGGGCGGCCTGGGCGCCGTCGGGAGCGGCCTGGGTGGCGTAGCCGGCCAGGTGGCTGCCCCGGCCCCGGCACTCGGCCACCGCCGTCGGGCCCAAGCCGCCGCCCGGGGCCCGGGTCTCGGCCGTCGGGGTCTGGGGCGATTGCGGATACAGGCACTCCGCCCACGTGGGAGCGGTCAGCTCCCGCCGGCCCGAAGCGGCGAAGCCGGCGCCGATCCCGAACCGGCCCAGGAAGCCGGGGTCGGCGAAGGAGGCGAACCCGGTGGACAGGTCGTCGGACACCTCGGTGGCGGCCCGGGGATACCGGGCCAGCAGCACATCGGTGGGAACCGTCCCGTCCTGGCGGACGGTGAAGGCCTCGCCCACCATGTTGACGTTGGTGCCGCCCGCATCGCCACTGGCGGCGGGTTCCGAGCCGGCCACCGGCGGCGCCAGCATCGCGCCCAGGATGACCCCTGCTGCCGCCAGCCCGGCGAGATGGCGCAACCGGTTCACGACCCACCCCCCAGGTACGAGGCCTCGACCAGATCGGAGCGGCGCAGCTCCTCCGCCGAAGCGGCCACGTCGATGTGGCCCTGCTTCAACACGTAGCCCCGCCCGGCCACCTCCAGGGCCAGCCGGACGTACTGCTCGGTGACGAGCACGGTCAGCCCCCCGGCGGCCAGGCGCCCGATCGTCTCGAAGACGAGCTCGGAGATGTTGGGGGCCAGGCCCATGCTGGCTTCGTCGATCATCATCAGCTCCGGCTCGGCCAGCAGGGCCCGGGCGATGACCAGCATCTGCTGCTCCCCGCCCGACAGCTTCCCGGCGATCTGGGTGCGCCGATCGGCGAGCCGGGGGAACAGGTCGTAGGCCCGCTCGCACTCGGCGGCCAGCGCCCGGGCCGGCAGCCGGCGGCGATGCGCCCCCATTATCAGGTTCTCGGCCACGGTCAGGGTGGGGAACACGGCGCGGCCCTCGTCGACCAGCACCAGACCGGCACCCGCCACCCGTTCGGGGGCCAGGCCGCCCACCGACCGCCCGTCCATCGTGATGGTCCCGGCCAGGGGCCGGATCTGACCGGCGATGGTGCGCAGCAGCGTGGTCTTGCCTGCGCCGTTGGGGCCGAGGAGGGCGACGACCTCGCCCCGGCGGACCTCGATGTCGATGCCGTACAGCACCTGCACCGGCCCGTACCCGGAGCACAGGCCCGACACGGCCAGCAGCGGTGCAGCAGTGGGCCCGGTCACGTTGGCGGTGCTCATGCGGGCTGGGCCTGCTTCCCCAGGTAGGCGGCGACGACCGCGGGATTGGACCGCACCTCGGCCGGCGTCCCCGTGGCCAGGAGGCGGCCGAACTCCAGGACGTAGACGTAGTCGGAGATCCCCAGGACCAGGCTCATGTCGTGCTCGATGAGGGCCACGGTGACGCCCAGCTCCCGGTTGACGGTCTGGATGAGCCGGCCCAGCCAGCGGGTCTCGCGCGGATCGAGCCCGGCCGACGGCTCGTCGAGGAGCAGGACGTCGGGGACCGGGACCAGCGCCCGCAGGACCTCGACCACCTTCCGCAAGCCCGACGGCAGGTCGCCGGCGGCCAGCGGCCCGATGGCCGACAGCCCGACGGCATCGAGGAGCGCCGCCACCCGGGCCCGGATCTCCTGTTCCTCGGCCAGGGCGTAGGAGAAACCGGCCACCTCGCCGGGCAGGCCGTGGGTGACGCGGGGATGGAATCCCACCAGCAGGTTCTCGAACACCGACATGCTGTCCACCAGCCGGGGCGTCTGGAAGCTGCGGCCCAGCCCGGCGGCCGCCCGGCGGTGGGCGGGGAAGCCGGTGATGTCGGTGCCGCGCAGCGCCACTATCCCCGACCCGGGCGTCTGGAACCCGCTGCAGCAGTTGAACAGCGTCGTCTTGCCGGCGCCGTTGGGGCCGATGATGGCCACCAGCTCGCCGGGCTGCACCGAGAACGAGACGGCGTCGAGCGCCACGACCGCGCCGTAGCCGACCGACACGTCCCGCGCCTCGAGCGCCGGCGGCGCCGGACGTTCGAAACGGCTCGGCGCCCCGGCGGTGGGAGCCCGCCCCACGGCGGCGGCCAGCGTGCCGGCGGCGATGTCCCAGTCGGGCAGCGTGAAGCCGATGTCGCGCCGGGCCCGGCCGCGGGGAGCGGCGAAGCCCGCCTCGCGGGGCGGGCGGGGCTGCAGCCAGCCGGCCCGGACCCCGAGGCCCCGCAGGATGCCGAGGAGGCCGTCCGGCCGGAGGACGACCACCACCAGCAGCAGGGTGGCCTGCAGCAGCGGTGCGAACTGGCGGAGGAAGTCGCTGTCCCGGCCTTCGGCGAAGGGGCGGATCAGCTCGGTGGGCAGCACCTGGAGGGCCCCGGCCAGCACGGCGCCGAGGACGGAGCCGATCCCGCCGATGAACGTCACGGCCAGGTACTGGATGGAGGCGAACAGCGTGAACTGGTTGGAGCGGCTGGACTGGATCAGCGTCCCCAGCAGCACGCCGGCCCCCGACGCCAGGCAACCCGACACCACGAAGGCCAGGCTGCGGTAGCGGACGCTGTCCACGGCCAGCGCCTCGGCCGCCGTGCGCGACGTCCGCACCGTGAGCAGGGCCCGGCCCGTCTTGCCCCGACCGATCCGCAGCGTGGCGCCGAAGGCCAGCGCCGCCGACAGGGCGCACAGGAGGAAGAAGTAGCGCTCGTTGCCGAAGTCGACCGACCCCCACCGGGGCCGGGCCACCACGGTCGTCCCGTGGTTCTCCAGCGGGATGAAGAGCATGTACTGGGCCACCACCCCGAAGGCCAGGGTGACAACGGCGAAGTAGAGACCGGGCAACCGCAGGGCGACGGCGCCCATGACCACGCTGGCCGGCACCGACACCAGCATGGCGATGGGGATCCACAGCCCGAAGTTCGTGCCCCGGCTGGTCAGTTCGGCGGCGGTGAAGGCGCCCAGTCCGACGAAGGCGGCCTGCGACAGCGACACCGCCCCGGCCCAACCGGTGAGCACGGTGAGGGACAGGGCGACGATGGCGTAGACGACCACGAACGAGCCGATGAGCGCCCAGTAGGGTGACACCAGGAACGGATAGGCGCCGACGGCCAGCGCCACCGCCACCCAGGGGCCGAAGATCCGCATTCTGCGCTCAGCTGGCACGGGTGTCCCCGAGGGTCTCGGTGATGGTGCCCGCCCGCAGCAGCAGGACGGCCACCAGGGCGAAGAACCCGACGCTGTCGGACAGGCCGGCGACCTGATGGCCGAAGATCCTCGATCCGGCCAGCGACTCCACCACACCCAGCAGCGGCCCGCCGACGAGGCACAGGCGCAGGTCCTTGAGGCCGGCGAACACCCCGACGACCAGAGCTTTGATCTGCAACAGGAACAGCGTGTACGGGTTGAGGATGGTGGTCGAGGCGGCCAGCAGCGACGCCACCGCGCCGACGGCTGCCCCCAGGGCCCAGGCCTGCCCGCTGACCCGTCCGACGGGGACGCCGAGGCCGGCCGCGCCGTCGGGGTTGTCGGAGATGGAGCGGATGGTGAGCCCCCACCGGGTACGGGTCACGACCAGCGCCAGCAGGGAGACCAGCACCACCATCACGACCACGATCACGACGGCCGACTGGTTGACGACCACGGAGTCGAGGCCGACCAGCGTTCCGATCCGCCACGGCTGTCTGGGCAGCGGGTTCGGGATGCTGCGCAGGTCGCCGCCCCAGCGCAGGATGATCAGGCTCTGCAGGAGCAGGAGCACGCCGACGGTGGCGATCAGCGGCGCCAGGGCCGGGGCCCGCCGCAGCGGCCGGATGGCCAGCCGTTCGGTGACCAGCCCGAGGACGGCCGCTGCGCCCACCCCGAGGGCGAAGCCACCGAGGTAGCGGCCGGTTCCGCCGCCGCTGCCCTTCATGACGTCGAAGAGGACGTAGGCCCCGACCGCGCCCATCCCGGCCTGGGCGAAGTTGAGCGCCCGGGAGGCCCGGTAGACGAGCACGAACCCCGCCGCCAGCAGGCCGTAGACGGCGCCGTTGGTGATCCCGTTGACGACGAGTTGGGCGTAGAGCTCCATCGGAAGACCCGGCCGCCGCGCTCAGCCGGCCTGGAAGAAGGGATCGGGGATCGGGTCCTGCAGAAGGACGTAGGGATTGTCGTCGGCCGGCTTGGCCACCTCGACCACCGCCACGTTGATGCTGAAGAGGTTCCCCTTGGCCGACGACTGCTGGGAGAACTTGACCCCGAAGCCGGTGTCGAACCCGTTGAAGGCCCCCGATCGCAGCACCTCCAGGAGCCGGGCCCGGGTCAGGTTGGGCCCGGCCCGCCGCAGCGTCTCGACCGTGGCCCTGGCCGCGATCCACATCGTCTCCGTGTAGTAGTTCCGCTTGTCCCAGTCGGACCAGTACTTCTTGTAGGTCCGCTCGAACTCGACCTGGCCCGGCAGCTTGGCCGACAGCAGCTGCCAGGGGTTCTGGCAGATCATGCCCTTGGCGTAGTCGCCCACCTGCCTCGGCCACACGCTGACGTTGCACGTGACCCCGGCCGAGGGCAGCGGCGGCTTCCAGCCCTGACCCTCGGCCGTCTTCTGGAACAGGATCGGGCCGAGCGGCTCGGAGGAGAAGAAGACGAAGTCGGGGTTGGCGAAGCGCAGGTTGGTCACCTGGGTGGTGAAGTTCGTCTCGCCCAGGTTGTACTTCTCCTCGGCCACGATCTTGACGCCGGCCTTGCCCAGCACCTCTTTGGCCCCCACCAGCCATTCGTTGCCGATGTCGTCGTTCTGGGCCAGGATCCCGACCGTCTTCGGATGCTTGTTCTTGATGTAGTAGTCGAGCACCACCCGGGACTGGCTCCGCCCGGCCGGGCCGGTGGGGAAGATCGTCGGGCACAC
>JAUZEX010000775.1 GCA_030838815.1 Actinomycetota bacterium | reverse complement strand
ACCTCGTCACCGGCAATCCGCTGCTCAGAGGGTGGAAGCTGCCGGCCGACTCCTACTGGTCGATCGACCTCCCGGTCTTCGGGGTCCTCTCGGCCCTGTTCGGCCTGAGCCCCCGGGTCGTCCATCTGGCGCCGCTGGTGATCGCCGCGGCGGCCATCGGTGTCAGCGGTTGGTGCATCATCGGAAGTGACCGCCCGGGAGGCGGGGGCGACGACGGGTGTGTTCGGCGACCGTGGCCTGGGCACGCCCCGCTCCTCCTGGGACTCGTTGGGCCCGTCCTCCTCTTGGGACTGCCCCATCCCTTCCTCGTCTACATCCTCTTCCAGGGGCCGTGGCACGTCGGAACGGCCCTCCTGTGCCTGACCGCCATTCCGCTGGCGGGGGCACCGTGGAGGAGTTGGCGGTGGGCGGCGGCGGCTGCGCTGTTGGCGGCGGCGGTGGTCGGCGACCCCATCGCGCTGGCGCTGGGCGTCGCCCCGGTCGTGGGGGCGTCGGCCCTGCGGGCGCTGCGGACCCGACGGGCCGCCGACCTCGGGCACACGGCGCTCAGCGGCGTGGTTCCGGTGGTGGCGGCAGCGACGGTCCGGCTGCTCCTGGTGGCGGCGGGCGGCTTCGATGTGGCGGCCACGGAGACGTCGCCGCTGTCGAACGTCGTCCCGAACCTCCGCCACATCCCCCGGCTTCTCGGCGCCCTGCTCGGTGTGGGTCGCCTGGCCGGCCTCTCCACCGCCGGTTCTCTCCGCTACGGCGGGGTCGACCAGGCGGCCCATACCGCCGGTGCAACTCTCCTCGGCGCGGCGGTGCTGGTCTCGAGCGGCACGGTCGCGCTCGGCATCGTCCGCGCCTCCCGACGAAGGCCGGACCGTGGGCACGGGGTTGATTCTGCGCTCCTCCGTCGCGTATGGCGCGACGGAGGAGCGCAGGTTCGAGGCCGCAGCGGCGAAGAGTGGCTCGACACCGCGCTGGTCTTCGGGTTTTGGGGGTCGATCGCCGCCTACGCGGTCGTCGCCGCCCCCGACACCGGTTTCGCGGGGGCCCGGTACCTGCCGGCGGCCCTGCTGTTCGGCGTCACACTCGCCGGGCGGCGATTTCGGAACCTGGCCGCCGCGCCCGCCGTCCTGCGCCGTATCGCGGTGGTCGTCCTCGCCGCCCTGCTCCCCCTCTACCTCTTATCGAGCCTGAGGCTCCTCGGCCGCCCGCAGCAGGCCGATCCCGATGCGCAACTGGCGGCTACGTTGACCGACCGCCACCTCACCGTCGGGTACGCCCCCTACTGGATCGCCGCCAACACCGTCCTGCGTTCCGGCGGACGGCTGACGATCATCCCTGTCGAATCGCACGATGGTCGGCTCCGGGCCTTCGACTTCTACGCCGATCGCGCCGTGCTGCACCGGTCACCGCCGCCGGACGGCACGACCTTCGTCGTCTACCGGGCGGACACCGGCTGGGGGAACGTCGATCTGCCCTCGGCCCGGGGCACCTTCGGCGAACCGGCGGCCGTCGAGACCTTCGGCCCATACACCCTGCTCATCTATTCGGGCTCGACCGCGCCCGTCTCCAGGATCCTCTCCAGGGCCGCCTCGTCGAGGACGGGTACGCCGAGGGACTCGGCCTTGGCCAGCTTGGAGCCGGCGTTCGTGCCCGCCACGACGTAGGACGTCTTCTTCGAGACGCTGCCGGCGATCTTGGCCCCCAGCGCCTCGAGGGCGGAGCCGGCCTCCTCCCGGGTGCGGCCGGAGAGGCCACCGGTGAGCACGAACGTCAGCCCCGACAGGGGGAGGGCCTCGGCCGACTCTGCCGCCGGCGGCCGGGGCGGGCCTTCCAGGTTCACGCCGGCCGCCCGCAGCTTCTCGATCACGGTGCGGTTCCGGCCGTCCTCGAAGAACTGCACGATGCTCTCGGCGATGATCGGGCCGATCCCCTCCACGTCGACGAGCTCGTCGGCCGACGCCGCCTCGATCCGGTCCATGTGGCCCAGCTCGGCGGCCAGGGCGATGGCCGCCGTGGGCCCGACGTGGCGGATCCCCAGCCCGACCAGCAGCTTGGCCAGCGGGCGCTGCTTCGACGCTGCGATGGCCTCGTAGAGGTTGGTGGCCGACTTCTCGGCCAGGCGCTCGAGGCCGGTCAGCGTCTCCAGCGACAGGGAGTAGAGGTCGGCCACGTCGGCCACCAGGCCCCGCTCCGAGAGCTGGGCGCAGATCTTCTCCCCCATGCCCTCGATGTCCATCGCGCCCCGGGAGGCGAAGTGGAAGAGGCGCTGCACCCGCTGGGCCGGGCACTCCAGGTTCACGCAGTACCGGTCGGCCTCCCCCTCGAGCCGCATCAGCTCGTGCCCACACACCGGACAGTCCTTCGGGAACCGCCACGGTTCCGTGTCCGCCGGCCGGAGCGACTCCACCGGGGTGACCACCTCGGGGATGACGTCGCCCGCCTTGCGGACGACGACGGTGTCGCCCTCCCGCACGTCCTTCCGGGCCACCTCGTCCTCGTTGTGGAGGGTGGCCCGGGCCACGGTCGATCCGCCGACGAAGACCGGCGTGAGGGAGGCGAAGGGCGTCGCCCGGCCCGTCCGCCCGATGCTGACGAAGATCCGCTCGAGGACGGTCGTCTTCTCCTCGGGCGGGAACTTGAAGGCGATGGCCCACCGGGGCGCCCTGCTGGTGGAGCCCATCCGCCGCCGCTGGGCCAGGTCGTCGACCTTGATGACCGCGCCGTCGATCTCGTAGCCGAGGTCGTGGCGGGAGCCGAGCATGGCGGCGGCGAAGTCGTGGACGCCGGCCAGGCTGTCGAAGCGCTCGATGTGGTCGTTGACCGGCACCCCGGCCCCGCCGAGCCACTGCAGCAGCTCCCAGTGGGTGGCGACGCCCGGATCGGGCTCGAGGGCGCCGGTGGCGTAGCAGTAGAGGGCCAGGTTCCGGTCGGCCGTGATCCGGGGGTCGAGCTGGCGGAGCGACCCGGCGGCGGCGTTGCGGGGGTTGGCGAAGAGCCGTTTCCCCGCCTCGCCCTGACGGCGGTTGAGGTCGGCGAAGGCTTCGAGGGGCATGAACACCTCGCCCCGGATCTCGACGACCTCGGGCGGCGAGGCCAGCTTGAGTCGCCGGGGGACCGTCCGGATGGTGAGGACGTTGGCCGTCACGTCCTCCCCTGTCACCCCGTCGCCCCGGGTGGCCGCCCGCACCAGGTGGCCCTTCTCGTAGACGAGCGAGATCGCCAGGCCGTCGAGCTTCGGCTCGCCGACGAACGCCACCGGCTCCGGCACGAGGCGCTCGAGGCGCTTCCCCCACGCCTGGAGGTCGTCGAGGTCAAAGGCGTTATCAAGGGACAGCATCGGCACGACATGGGCCACCGGGCTGAACGTGACGGCGCCGCCCGGCCGCTGGGTGGGCGAGTCCTCCGTGATCAGCTCGGGGTGCTCGGCCTCGAGGGCCAGGAGCCGGCGGACGAGACCGTCGTACTCGCCGTCGGAGATCTCGGGCTCGTCGAGCTCGTAGTACCGGGCGTTGTGGTACCGGATCTCCTGGCGGAGCTGCTCGACCTCTGTCTCTTCGGGGGCACCCCGATCCCAGGGGCTGACGTCGCCGTCCACGGAGACGACGTTACCGGCCCGGTGTGACGGCCCGGGGCCCTAGTTGCACGTGATGTTGGGGTAGCTCCCGACGCAGTTCACGACGTCGTTCGACGGCGTGGCGCCCCGGTAGTAGGCCCGCACCTGGGAGCCCTGGCCCTGCTTGTAGAAGTACACGACGACCATGTCAGGACCGGCGCTGCGGACGTAGACCTCGAAGCCGGCGTTGGGTCGGGCCCACTTCAGCTCCACCTTGCCGCCCGAGTAGCGCACGGCCACGACTCCCCCGGCACTGGAGATCGTCCTGGTATCGCCCGACGCCTGGGGAGACGAGCTCTGGCCCTTGGACGACTGCCCCGGAGGAGTCGTGGTCGTGCTGGTCTTCTTCGAGGTCGTCGTCGTGGACGACGTCGTGCTCGACCCCTTGTCGGAGCCCTTGGAGCTCTTCTGGTCGGACTTCGACTTCGACCTGGAGTCAGCGGGCGGGTCGCTGCTGGTCGTGGTCGTGGGTGCCGGAGGAGCCGTGCTGGTCGTGGGGGGCACGGCCGCCTCGACGAGGGATCCGGCCGTCGCCCCCGGGCGAGGGAGCGTGCTCGCCGGGAGCGCCGAAGCCGGAGACGACGGCGCCCCGGCCGAGGGCCTGGCCGGGGCGGCGTCGGTTGGGGGGGACGGCGGGGGGACCGTCGTATCGGGGGCAGGGGTCGGCGGCAGCGCCACCTGGTCGGCGCTGTCGGGCACGGAGCGGGCGGCATGGAGGGCCCGGAGGACCTCGGGGCGGGACATCGGGGACACACCAGCGGTGGCGAAGCGCGACGAGACCAGCTGAACGCCGAACAGCCCGAGAAGCACGCCAGTGGCGGTTCCGAGGGCCCACGTGACCACGAGAACCCGTCGCACCGCGAAATGATGCCGTCGGGCGCCCCATGGGCGGGTGAAGGCGACGTTAAATCGACGTCAAGAGCGGCCGATCCCTCCAATCGCCCGCGGGACCCCCGTATTGGGGGATGATGGGTCGTGGCCTCCGTGGCGCTCATCGAGGACGATCAGAGGATCCGGGCGGCCCTGGTGCGGTCTCTGGCCGAGCGGGGGCACACGGTCCGGGCCTCCGGCCGGGCCATGGAGGGGTTGTCCCAGGTGCTGGAGTGGCACCCCGACGTCGTCGTCCTGGACCTCGGGCTGCCCGACCTCGACGGCACCGAGCTCCTGAAGATGATCCGGGCCGTGAGCGCCGTGCCGGTCATCGTGGCCACCGCCCGCGACGACGAGGCGGAGATGGTCCGGATGCTCGACCGGGGCGCCGACGACTACGTCACGAAGCCGTTCTCCGCCGACCAGCTCGACGCCCGCATCCGGGCGGTGCTCCGCCGGGCCCACGCCGCCCCCGAGCCGGAGCGCATCGAACTGGGCGGCCTCGTCATCGACCGCAGCACCCGGGTGGTCGAACTCGGGGGCGAGGCGCTCGAGCTGTCGCGCCGGGAGTTCGACCTCCTGTGGTACCTGGCCCGGCGGGCCGGCACCGTGGTGACCAAGCGGGAGCTGGTCGGCGAGGTGTGGCGCCAGCCCTATGGTGGTGCCGACCGCACGGTCGACGTCCACCTGTCGTGGCTGCGACGGAAGCTGGGCGAGACGGCGGCCGATCCCAGGTACCTGCACACCGTCCGAGGCGTTGGAGTGAAGCTCGTCGCCCCTGAGCAGTCCTGAGCCATGAGGCGGCGGCTCGTCGCCCTCGCCGCCACCACCACGATCATGGTGGCGCTGGCCTTCCTCATCCCCCTGGCCGTCCTGGTGCGGACCCTGGCCCGCGACCGCGCCCTGTCCGCCGCGGAGCTCGAGGCGCAGTCGCTGGCCCCGGTCCTGGCTCTCACCCAGGACACGACCGCCCTCGAGGCGGCGGTCCGGGCCACCACGCCGGGGGGAAAGGGCCTTCTCACGATCATCCTTTCCGACGGCACGAAGGTCGGCGGGCCGTCCGACAGCGGCGGCGCGGGAGGCACCGGGACCGACGGCACCGACCCCGCCGCCGATCCCCGCGAAGCCGACAACCTGGCCCTGGCCCGCAGGGGACGGGCCTTCTCCGCCCCGGCCCGGGGCGGCATCGAGGTTCTGGTCCCGGTGGTGCTGGAGGCCGACAAGACCGCCGTCGTGCGGGTGGTGGTACCCAATTCCATCCTCCGCCGGGGCGTCGCCGCGGCCTGGGCCGTGGAGGCCGGGCTGGGCCTGACGCTGGTGGCCTCGGCCGTCTTCGTGGCCGACCGGCTGGCCCGCACCATCGTCCGCCCGGTCGACGCTCTGGCCGACGCCGCCGGCCGTTTGGGCGAGGGCGACCTGTCGGTGCGGATCAACCCCGAGGGCCCGCCGGAGGTGAAGCAGGTGGCGGAGGCCTTCAACCGCCTCGGCGACCGGGTCGGCGAGCTGCTGGAGGCGGAGCGGGAGCTCGTCGCCGACCTGTCGCACCGGCTCCGCACACCGCTCACCGTCCTGCGCCTCGACGCCGAGGGCCTCGGCAATCCGGAGGAGGCCCGCCGGCTGGCCGACGACGTCGACGAGCTGGAGCGGGCCGTCACGGGCGTGATCCGCCAGGCCCGCAAGCCGGTCCAGGAGGACATCGTGGCCGCCGAGACCGATGCGGTGACGGTGGCCGAGGCCCGGCTGGCCTTCTGGGCTCCCCTGGCCGAGGACCAGGAGCGGCCCTTCGAACTCGTCCGGGTCGGCCCCGAGGGCGAAGCCGGGCCCCTGGGCGTGACGACGGTCGGGGTGTCGGCCGACGAACTGGAGGCGGCCCTCGATGCCCTCCTCGGCAACGTGTTCGCCCACACCGACGAGGGCACCGCCTTCCGGGTCGAGCTGCGGGCCCTGTCGGACGGGGGGATCTCGGTGGCCGTCGAGGACTCCGGTCCCGGCCTGTCCCCCGACTTCGTGGAGCGGGGCGTGAGCGGCGCCGGCGGGACCGGTCTCGGCCTCGACATCGTCCGGCGGACGGCCGAGGGCGCGGGCGGCGCGTTCCGGATCAGCCGATCAGCGGCGGGCGGCGCCCGCATCGCCCTGGAGCTGCCCACCACCGGCCCGCCCCCGGAACGCTCGCCCCGCTGATCGCAGAGCACCCGGAACGCCGGAACCGCGGCCGATGTGACGACCTCTTTGCGTCGTATGGGCGAAAGAGGTGAAACAGACTGTGAACGGCGAATAATCCACCTATCTCGTCGGTCATTGGCACCAGACGGGCACTGGGGGATTACATGCTGCGACGCGGTCGGCTGGTGGTGCTGTCGGTGGCGGTCGGAGCCGCCACCACCTTCGCCGCCCTCCCGGGCCAGGCCGAGACGCTCCGCAGCGGGTTGGCCCGGGCGCAGCTGGCCAAGATCGTTCCCTACGTGGGTATCCCGAGCGTCGGAGCCGGGGCCGGGGTGGCCCAGGCGGAGGTGTCGGGCGGCTCGGCCCACGCCTCGGCCGGTGTGGCCGATTTCGGGGCCATGGAACTGATTCTCGGCGCCGTCGCTTCCAAGGCCCCCGTCCCGCTGCCGGCGCTTCCCAGCCCCATCACCGCTGACGACCGCGACCACCCCGACGTCCAGCGGGACCCGATCGCCGCCTCCGCCCAGCCGCCCGCCACGCCGCCGCCGACGACACCGCCGGCCCAGCCGCCCACCACCTCCACGTCTCAGGCACCCGCCTCAACCCCGAACCAGCCGGCGTCGTCACCCGCGCCGCTGCTCCCCGGCCTCTCCGGCCAAACCGCTCCGTCCGCCACTCCGGCGGCCGCCGCTCCCACCGCCGCCGGTCCCACCGCCGCCGGTCCCACCGCCGCCGACCCGGCTGCTCCGGCCGCTCCCGCCGCCCCCACCGCTGCGTGGGAGGAGGCGCACGCGTCCAAGGCGCCGGCGTCGCGAGCGCTGGTCCGGGGTCCGGAACTCGGCCTGCCGGGCGTACTCACGTTCACCGGCGGCGAGAGCGCGGCGAACGCCGACGGCGGTGTCACCTCGTCGACCGTGACCATCGGCCGGCTCGTCCTCGGGGGCGCCAGCGGGGCTCCCGAGGTCGTGCTGTCCAACCTGACGTGGACGGCCCGCCAGGCCATGGGCAAGCCGGGCACGGCCTCCTTCACGATCGGTGGCGTCACCGTCGCGGGACAGGTCCTCCCGATCCCGGCCGGTGTGGCCCCGGCCGATGTCCTCAAGACGGTCAACGACGCCCTCGTCCCGCTGGGGCTGAGGCTCGAGGTCCCGGTCAGCGCGGGCGACGCCGCCGGCGCCACCGTCTCCGCGCTCGTGGTCCAGGTCCGCAACCCTGAAACGGTGGCCAGCCTCGTCGGGCAGGCGGCGCAGCCGGCCGTGCCCGTCCTCAACCAGATGCTCGACACGCTTCTCGCCGCCGCCCCCGACGCCGCCGCCAGCCGGTTGGTGGTGAACGCCCTCCTGGCCACGGGCACCACCCGGGGCGGGGGGCGCCTGGAGCTGGGCGGCGCCTCGGCCCGCATCGGCAACGTCGAGGTGGCTGACCTGATACCGCCCGCGCCGCCGCCGGTCGCCTCCGGTGACGCCGGTAACTTCACGCCTCCGTTCGCCGCCGCCGCTCCGTTGGCGCCGGCTCCCGCCTCCAGCGATTCCGCCTACGGCAACGGCTCCGGCGCTTCGTCGTCCGGGTATGAGTCGTCGCTGCCGTTGGCGGCACCCACCGCCCCGTCCGGCGCTGCTCACACTCCTTCGCCAGCAGCGGCGCCGGGCGGGAGCACTGTGGCCGCCCGCCCCGTCGGCACCACGGCGCCGGGCGGCGCCTCCGCACCACTCGTCCTGGGGGCCGCACTTCTCGCCATCGCCATCCTCGCCCTGGGCGACAAGCTCCGTCTCCGCCGCCTCGTCGGCTGACGGCACCCTGCTTCCCGAAAGAGCGAAAGGCTGCTGTGGATCCGAGAACGAAGGCCCAGAGGCTGATCCTGCGCGGCTACGGCCCGTTGGCCGGCCTCGTGGTCGTGCTGCTCTTCCTCACGCTCCTGGTTCCGAGCCGGCCCCTGACGTCGATCACGCTGTCGGGGGCGGCCGACACGCCGGCCGCGCCGGTGCCGGTGCCCACCGGCGAAGGCACTGACGCCGCGGGCGATGCCGCCACGGTTCCGGTCGGCGGGGAGGCGGTCACCGGCACGACGATGGGTGCGACGGCCTCCTCCGGCCCGGCCGGTAGCCGCAGCCCGGGGACCCGCACCTCGGCGTCGGGCACTCCGGGCACGGCCCGGGCCGGCGGCCCGACGGCCGGCGCAACCGCCGGCGCAGCACCGGGCAAGGTGGCCGGGGCCGGCACCGTCACCGTTGGACGGGACTG
>JAUZEX010000721.1 GCA_030838815.1 Actinomycetota bacterium | reverse complement strand
GGCGTACCCGCAGCTCCGGTCGGGCTCAGCGCCCGGCGAGCGCCACGACACTCTCCGCCAACGTCACCCGCCCGGCTCCGACGGCCAGCGTGTCGGCCAGGAACACCTCGAGGCCGAGGTCGCGGATGGCCGGGGTCTGGGCGGCGTCGCGCTCGTCGAGGACGAAGGCGTCGGCGATGTCGGCGTAGAGGCCGGCCACGGCGGTGGCGGTGTGGTCGAGGCCGGCGGCGGCCAGGAAGGCGGCGCGGACGCGGGCTCGGGACTGCTCGGGGGGCGTGGCGGGGGGTTGGCCGGAGACGACGGGGGTGACGGCCACGACGGTGGTGGCCACCAGCGCGTCCCGTACGCCGGGCAGGGCCAGGATGGGGCCCAGGCTGGCCACCGGGCTGCTCGGGGCCAGCACGACGAGCTCGGCTTCGGCCAGGGCGGGCAGGACCGCCGGTGCCGGCCGGGCAGCCTCCAGACCCTCGTGCTGCACTGCCCGCACCAGCGGCTGGGCCCGGCGGCGCACCAGGTACTCCTGGAAGGGCAGGCGGCCCTCGTCGGTCACGACGACGGTGCGGACGGGATCGTCGCTCATCGGCACCACGGCGGCGCCGACCGAGAGGCCCCGGGCCAGTTCAGCGGTCACCTCCGACAGCGTCGCCCCGGCCCGCAGCCGGTCCGTCCGCCGGATCGACGTCGCCAGGTCGACGTCGCCGACCGAGAACCAGCCCGCGCCGTAGCGGCGCAGGGCCTCGGCGTTGCGGAACGTGTCGCCGACCACGCCGAAGCCCCGCCCCTCGTCGAAGATCCCGGCCAGGGCGTAGGTCACGGTGTCGACGTCGGGGCTGACGTGGACGCCGAGGTAGTCGAGGTCGTCGGCGGTGTTGGCGATGCAGGTGAGGGTCAGGCCGGGGAGCCGGCGGAGCCCGTCGAGGAACCGGGCCGCGCCGAACCCGCCGCAGAGGACGGCGACCCGCACCCCGCTAGGAGTAGAACGTCTCGGCGATCCCGCCGATGTAGTACATGATCTTTTCGGCGGGGAGGCCGCCGATGGGCGGCACCAGGCAGAACGAGTCGGCCAGGTCCCACACCTCTTCGACCCGTTTGCGGCACTCGTCGGCCGGCCCGAGAACCACGAAGGTCTCGGCCATCTCGTCGGTGATGGCGCCGACCCACCCGGGGATGTCGCCCTTCTCGAAGGCCTCGACGCAGGCCGTCGATTCCTTTTCGAAGCCCATGGTGGCGAACATCGGCAGGTACTGGCGCATCCCGGCGTAGAAGGCGACGGTGGCCCGGGCGTCGTTGAGGGCCTCGGCCCGGTCGTTGTTGACCGCCACCCACAGCCAGCAGCTCCAGTGGACGTCCTCGCGGTCGCGGCCCGCCTTGGCCAGCCCCTCGGCCAGGGCGTTCTTACCGTGGGTGGCGGCCCAGTGCGGGCCGTGGATCGGGTGGTCGATGTACCCGTCGGCCACCTCGCCGGCCAGGCGGGTCAGGCCCTCCTGGTTGGCCGCGATCCAGATCGGGATCGTCTCCCGGACGGGCGGGGCGAAGGCGCCGGCGAACGTCCGCCAGTCGTGCTGGTGGTATTTGCCCTCGAAGGTCTGGAGGCCGCCGGGGATGTGGCTCTTGGCGAACACCTCCCGGATGACCTGGATGGACTCCCGGAGGCGGCCCACCGGCCTCTCGTACCGGGGCATGCCGTGGAACCCCTCGACCCAGTTCCGGATCGAGGCGCCGAGGCCGAGGACGACCCGGCCGCCGGAGAGACGGTCGAGGTCCATGGCCGTCATGGCGATCTCGAACGGGTTGCTGGCGAAGGCGATCTTGATGCCGCTGGCGATCTGGACCCGAGAGGTGACGGCGGCGCAGAAGCCCATGCCCATGAACGGGTCGCTGTAGATCTCAGGGACGAAGATTCCCGCCATGCCGGCCGCCTCGACCTGCTGCGCCTGGGCGGTCAACATCTCCCCGGGGACGAACGGTGTCAAAAAGGCCCATTGGCGACTGATGTCGTTCTGCATGGCGTCCTCCCCCGGATCGGCCGACGCTCGGCGGGTTACGCTCGCATCATCGCCAACGGGGAGTCAAGGCGCCACGCGTAACTCTTACGCCCCGGGTTACGGGTTGGGGTCACGGGTTGGGGTTACGGGTTGGCGGCCGTCACGGCAGCGTGGTGATCCGGGTGGACGGGCCGATCTCGGCAGTGGCCCGTTCGACCACGGCCGGGTCGACCAGCAGCGTGGCGGTCCCGCACGCCGAAGGCTTCGCGCCGACGCCGAGGCCCGGCGTGTCGCCGGCCAGGACGACCCGGTAGGTGCCGGACTGCTCGGACGGGAAGGTGATCGTGGTGCCGTCCCCGCCAACGTCGACGATCGGGTCGACGCCGGGACCGCCGACGTCGAGGACGTGCGCGCCGGGGCAGGTGACGAGCGACAGGGTGGCGTGGCTGGCCTCCCCCACGTCGACAGTGAAGGTCGTGGCCGCAGTCGCCGGGTCGTACCGCCGGGTCATGGCCGCCCCGCCGGGAGGGACGGTCGCCCCCAGACCGGGCAGGGTGGAGAGCCCGACGATCGCGCCCGCGCCGACACCGGCCAGCATCGCCCAGCGCCGTCGTGACATGCCGCCTCTCCTGTGCTCCGGCGGCCCACCCCGCACTATTGGGGGACACCCGCCGTGCCCCGGTCCAGCCCTGCGTCAGCACCCACTATCGGGCAGGATCGTCCGCTTGGCGACGGTCATTTCCGAAATAGCCCGGGGGGACAGGGCTCATCCCGCTGGCCGACGCGGACGGGCCAGGGCGCCTGGCCCAACCGGGCCATGCCGGGCTGGTCAGCGGCCCGGTCAGACCCGGCCTGCCATCCCCACGATCGGCTGCGACAGTTTCGTGGCTCCGGCCGAACCCACGAAGGGGGCGTCGCCGAAGGCGAAGATCCCCCCGTCGGAGGCGACCAGCCAGTAGCCGCCGCCCGACGGCGTCGCCGCCATCCCGACGATCGGCCGGTTGAGGTTCAGCGCTCCGGTCGAGCCGAGGAAGGCGGCGTCGCCGAAGGCGAAGATCCCTCCGTCCGCCGCCACCAGCCAGTACCCCTGGCCGGACTGACTGGCGGCCGACCCGACGATCGGGCGGGCCAGCTTGATCGCCCCCGTCGAGCCGGCGAAGGCGGCGTCGCCGAAGGCGAAGACCCCGCCGTCGCGGGCGACGAGCCAGTAGCCCTTCCCCGTCGGCGTCGCCGCCATCCCCACGATCGGCTGGGCCAGCTTGATCGCGCCGGTGGAGCCCAGGAACGCCGCGTCGCCGAAGGCGAACACCCCGCCGTCGGAGGCCACGAGCCAGTACCCCAGGCCGGTTGGCGTGGCCGCCATCCCGACGATGGGACGGGCCAGTTTGATGGCGCCGGTCGAACCGAGGAACCCGGCGGCCCCGAACGCGAACACCCCGCCGTCGGCCGCCACGAGCCAGTAGCCCTGCCCCGTCGGCGCCGACGCCATCCCGACGATCGGCCGGGCCAGCTTGATCGAACCGGTGGAGCCGAAGAACGGTGTCCGGCCGTAGGCGAAGACGCCGCCGTCGGCCGCCACGAGCCGGTACCCGATCGCCGGGGTCCGGTCGTGGACGAAGATGTCCGGGGCGGAGTTGGAGTCGGAGACCTCGGCGAGGTTGGCGGCCGCCGACTGGAAGGCGACGAAGCGGCCGTTCCCGCTGATGGACGGAAGGGTGCTGGGCCGGTCGGCCTGGAGGGCCGAAGCGGGGCGGTTCCGCCCCAGGGTCTCGTCCCAGTTGAACGGGATATCGCCCAGGCTGACCCGGGTCGTCGTGCCCAGCCGGCGGTCGCGGACGAAGACGTCGGTCTTCCGGTTCGTGTCGCCGGGCACGAGGTTCGTGGCGTCGGAGCTGAAAGCCACGAACCGGCCGTCACCGGAGATCGACGGCGCGTCGCTGGCCCGGTTCCCCTCCGCGCCGTCGGAACCGACGCTGACCCGTTCCGTGCTGCCCGTCTTCCGGTCATGGACGAAGACGTCGGTGACGCCGTTGGTGTCGCCGGGGACGAGCGTGCCGGCGGCATTGGCGTAAGCCACGAAGCGCCCTTCGGCCGACAGCGACGGCGGCGCGGCGAGCGCTCCGGAACCCGAGGCCGTGCTGATCCGGGAGGTGGTGTCGGCTTTGACGTCACGGAGGAAGACGTTCTCGGCGGCGTTCGTGTCCCCGCCGACGAGGTTGGTGGCCGCCGACGTGAAGGCCACCACCGCACCGTCGGCGCTGATCCGGGGGTTGTAGGAGATCCCGTCACCCTGCGCCGCGCCGGGCCCGAGGCTGAGCCGGGTCGTCGTCTTCGCCTGGCGGTCGTAGAGGAAGACGTCGGTGGCACTGTTCGTGTCGCCGGCGCCGACGAGGTTGGTGGCATCGGAAGCGAAGGCCACGTAACGGCCGTCGGCACTGACCGTCGGCGAGTAGCTCTCGCCGCCGGTGGCCTCTATACCACCCTGCCCGACGCTGACCCGGGTGGTCTCCTTCCGGCCCCGGTCGTAGACGAACACGTCCCCCGCGCCGTTGTTGTCGCCCGTCACCAGATTGGCGGCCGACGAGGCGAAGGCGACGATCTGGCCGTCGGCCGACAGCGCCGGCGGCGAATCGGTGCCGCTCGGCCCGTCGGGCTGGGCGCCACTCAGCCCCAGGCTCACCCGGGCCGTCTGGTTCGTCGCCCGGTCGTGGACGAAGACGTCGGCCATGCCGTTGCTGTCGTCAGTGACGAGATCGGGGGCGGCCGACACGAAGGCCACCGTCCGGCCGTCGGCGGAGATCGCCGGGAACTCGGTCACCGCCGGGCCGACGGCGGTGCCGTCGGCCGGGGCGCTCAGGCGCCGGGTGACGCTCGACGCCCCCCGGTCCCGTCCGAAGACGTCGGCGTCGGCACCCGGGCCGCCGCTGGCGGCGTCGGGGCCGCCGGTGGTGAAGGCCACCGTCCTCCCGTCCCCGGACACGGCCGACTCCAGGCTCGGCCGGTTGAACTCGGCGCCGGCAGGGTCGCGGCTGACCCGCTCGGTCACCTCCGGAGAGGTGCGCAACGTGCGGAAGTAGACGTCCGTCACGTTGTTGTTCTCCGGCGGGGCCGATCCCCCGCAACCCTGGAGGAGGTTGCGGGCATCGCTCACGAAACTCACGCCGGCGGCCGTCGTGGCGGTGTCACCGGTGATGCGGGGGGCAAAGCTCTGGTCGTCACCGATCTGATTGCCGCAACTCCGGCTCACGAGCTCGATCGACGACGTCGAGCGCGTCCGGAGGTAGACGTCGGTTGAA
>JAUZEX010000694.1 GCA_030838815.1 Actinomycetota bacterium | reverse complement strand
CGGGCGGCCACTCCGGGCCGGTGCGGTCGTCACTCTGCTCGGGCTCGGGCTGGTGCGGTTCGGGGCCGCCCTCGTCCGGCGGCTCTATGCGGGGCGGGTCAGCTACGACGTCGAGTACGACCTCCGGAACGCCGTCTACGAGCACCTGGCCCGGCTCGACT
The DNA here is from genome assembly GCA_030838815.1 of Actinomycetota bacterium. Classification (GTDB taxonomy): domain Bacteria; phylum Actinomycetota; class Acidimicrobiia; order IMCC26256; family BP-133; genus BP-133. The sequence continues at coordinate 3,505 of JAUZEX010000694.1, read as the reverse complement.
TCGCCGCCCACGACCGGCTCGAAACCGGCCAGGCTCTGTCCCGGGCCGGCAGCGACGTCCGCATGGTGCAGATGCTGCTGGCCTTCCTGCCGCTCATGATCGGCAACCTGGTGATGCTCGTGCTGTCGCTGGTCGTGATGCTTGTCCTCAGCCCGGCGCTCACCGCCATCGCCCTTCTCGTGCTCCCCGCCCTGGCCGTCGCCTCCGGCCGGATGCGGGACCGGGTCTTCCCCGCCACCTGGGTCGCCCAGCAGCGGGCGGCCGACGTCGCCGGCGTCGTCGACGAGGCGGTCTCCGGGGTCCGGGTCGTGAAGGCCTTCGCCGCCGAGGACCGGGAGGTGGCCCGGCTCGAGGCCGCCGCCCGGGCGCTCTACGGCGCCCAGCTCCGCAACGTCCGCGTCCAGGCCCGCCTGGTGCCCCTCATCCAGATCCTGCCGAGCGTCGGGATGGCCGCCCTGCTCCTGGCCGGCGGGCGGCTCGTGATCGCCGGCCACATCTCGCTCGGAACGTTCCTCGCCTTCAACACCTACCTGCTCCAGCTGGCCGCCCCCGCCCGGATGCTGTCGGGACTCCTGTCGGCGGGCCAGATGGCCCGGGCCGGTGCGGTGCGGATCCTGGAGCTGCTCGACACCCGCTCGGCGGTGGTCGAGCCGCCCGACGCCGAGCCCGTCGGCGACGTGCAGGGCGCCATTGCCTTCGAGGACGTTCGCTTCGACTACGGCGACGGCTCCACACCGCTGCTCGACGGGTTCACGCTCCGGATCGGGCCCGGGGAGCGCGTCGCCCTCGTCGGAGCCAGCGGCTCGGGCAAGTCGACCGTCGCCTCGCTCCTGCCCCGGTTCTACGACGTCGACGCCGGACGGGTGATGCTGGACGGCACCGACGTCCGCCGGCTACGGCTGGGCGAGCTGCGCCGCTCCGTCGGGACCGTGTTCGAGGACGCCTTCCTGTTCTCGGGCTCGATCACCGACAACATCGCCTTCGGCGCCCCCGGCGCCACCGCCGAGCAGATCCGGTGTGCGGCCCGGGCCGCCGAGGCCGACGGCTTCATCGCGGCGCTGCCCGACGGCTACGACACGATGGTGGGGGAGCGGGGCCTCACGCTCTCCGGCGGCCAGCGGCAACGGGTGACGCTGGCCCGGGCTCTCGTCACCGACCCGAAGATCCTGGTCCTCGACGACGCCACCTCGGCCGTGGACCCCACTGTGGAAGCCGGCATCCACGCCACCCTGCGCCGCCTGATGGCCGACCGGACCACGATCGTCATCGCCCACCGCCGCTCGACGATCAGCCTCGCCGACCGCATCGTCGTCGTCGACGGCGGCCGCGTCCTGGCCGACGGGACGCACGACGAGCTGATGGCGACCTGCCCCCGCTACGTGGAGCTCCTCACCGGCGCCGCCCCCGACGCCGAGCCCGGCCTTGCGCCGTTGAGCGTCGTCGCCGCCGCCGACACCGCAAAGACGGAGGAACGGCCGACCCCCGGCGGGCCGGCCGGAAACGGGACGGCGACGGCCGACGCGGCCCGGGCAGCGCTGGCCGGTCGTCGGGGAGTGGTGGCGGCCGGCCGGGCCGCGTCGTGGATCGGACGGCCGGGGGCCACCGGTGCGGCGGCCGCCGCCCACGGCGGGCACTTCGCCCTGGCCGGTGCCGTGCCGGCCGACGAGAAGCTGCTGGCCCAGGTGGCGGCGTTGCCGCCCGCCGACGAGGAGCCCGGGGTCGACCCCGACGTCGCCGCCCGGCCCCATCCCCGCTTCTCCCTCGGCCGGTTCGTGAGGCCGTTCCGGGGGGCTCTGGCCATCGGCGTGGGGCTCGTGGCCATCGACGCCCTGGCCGGGCTGGCCGGCCCCGCCCTGGTCCGGGCCGGGGTGGCAGGCGGGGTGGCCCGCCACTCCACGGCCGGGCTGACCGCCGCCACCGTGGTCTTCGCCGTCGTGGTCCTCGTCGACTGGTGGGCGTTGTGGGCCGGGGCCCGGTGGACGGGCCGGCTCTCCGAACGGCTCCTCTACTCGTTGCGGATCAAGGTCTTCGCCCACCTGAGCCGGCTCGGCCTCGACTTCTACGAGCGGGAGATGGGTGGGCGCATCCTCACCCGGATGACAAGCGACATCGAGGCGCTGTCGCAGCTGTTCCAGCAGGGCATCGTGAACCTGGTGGCCAGCGCCCTCACCGCCGGCGGGGTGGCGGTCGTGCTGTTCGTTCTCGACTGGCGGCTGGCCCTGGCCGCTCTGGCCGTCGTGCCGCCGCTCCTCGTCCTCACCGTGTGGTTCCGGCGTAGCTCCGACCGCGCCTACCTCCGCATCCGGGACAAGGTCGCCCTGGTGATGTCCAGCCTGCAGGAGAGCCTTTCGGGGGCCCGGGTCGTGGCCGCCTTCGCCCGGGAGGAGCGCAACCTCGAGCAGTTCAGGGCGCTGTCCGACGAGCACCTCGACGCCCGGCTGGAGGGAAACCGGCTTTCCGCCACCTACTTCCCGACCGTCGAGCTTCTGGGCCAGGTGGCCACCACCGTGGTCGTCGCCTATGGCGCGGCGCTGATCCGGAGCGGCTCGCTCACTCCGGCCGATCTGATCGCATTCATCCTGTACCTCAATCTTTTTTTCGCCCCCGTCCAGCAGCTGTCCCAGGTCTTCGACACCTACCAGCAGGCCCGGGCGGCAGCGGTCAAGCTGGCCGACCTCCTGGCCACCCCCGTCAGCACCCCGGAACTCCCGGGCGCCATCGTGCCCGGCGCCCTGGCCGGAAACCTCGGCCTCGAAGCGGTGCGGTTCCGCTACGGCTCCGACGCCGACTCTTCGGGGGACGGCGCCGGACCTCCGGGCTGGGCGCTCGACGGCATCGACCTGACCATCAGGGCGGGCGAGACGGTGGCCCTCGTGGGCCGGACGGGCGCCGGCAAGTCGACCATCGTGAAGCTGCTGGCCCGCTTCTACGACCCCCGCGCCGGCCGGGTGACCGCCGACGGCACCGACCTCCGCCAACTGTCACTGCCCGCCTACCGGCGCCGGCTCGGGCTCGTCCCCCAGGAGGCGCACCTCTTCGCGGGGACCGTCTCCGACAACATCGCCTACGGCCGGCCCGACGCCACCGGCGCCGAGATCGCCGAGGCGGCCCGGGCCGTCGGCGCCGAGGAGTTCATCGCCGCGCTCCCCGACGGCTACGACACCCCGATCCTGGAACGGGGCCGGTCACTGTCGAGCGGCCAGCGCCAGTTGCTGGCCCTGGCCCGGGCCCGGCTCGTCGACCCCGCCGTCCTCCTGCTCGACGAGGCGACGTCGAACCTCGACCTCCGCAGTGAGGCCCGGGTGGCGGCGGCCATGGGGGCGCTGTCCCGGGGCCGGACGACGATCATCGTCGCCCACCGGCTGGCCACCGCCGCCCGCGCCGACCGCATCGTGGTGCTGGGCGGCGGCCGGGTGATCGAGGAGGGCAGCCACGCCGCCCTCCTCGCCCGCCGCGGCGTCTACGCCGCCATGTGGGCCGCCGGCGATCCGGAAGCCGACGCGCT
>JAUZEX010000688.1 GCA_030838815.1 Actinomycetota bacterium | reverse complement strand
GCCGACATGAAGAGCGGCATCGCCGTCCTGCTGCGACTGGCCGAGGAGGTGGCGGCGGGGAGCCGCTTCGACTGCACCTTCGTCTTCTATGAGGCGGAGGAGATCGCCGACGAGCACAACGGCCTCCGCAAGCTGTTCGCCGACCGGCCGGACCTCGTGGCGGGCGACTTCGCCGTCCTCCTCGAGCCGACCGACCTGTGGCTGGAGGCCGGCTGCCAGGGGTCGATCCGGTTGGAGGCGACCTTCGTCGGGCAGCGGGCCCACACCGCCCGGCCGTGGCAGGGGGTCAACGCCGTCTACCGGGCGGCGCCCGTCCTCGAGCGGCTGGCCGGCTACACACCCGAGGAGATCGAGGTGGACGGGCTGCGCTTCCGCCAGGCCCTTCAGGTGGTATCGGTGAGCGGGGGAGTGGCCGGCAACGTCGTCCCCGACCGCTGCACCGTCGTGGTGAACCGCCGCTACGCCCCGGCGCTGTCCCTGGAAGAGGCCGAGGCCGAGGTCCGGGCGCTCCTCGACGGCGCCGACGAGATCACGCTGACCTCCGTGTCACCGGCGGCGCACCCGAACTTGGGCCACCCGCTGGTGGCGGAGTTCGCCGGCCTGCTCGACCTGCCCGTCCGCTGCAAGCTCGGCTGGACCGACGTCGCCCGGTTCTCGGCCCACGGCGTGCCGGCCGTGAACTTCGGCCCCGGAGACCCCGAGGTGTCGCACACCGCCGGCGAGCACGTCACGCGGGCGTCGGTCGAGGGCTGCTTCACGGCGCTCGCCGCGTTCTTGCTCGGGCGCGCCTAAGTGCGTCGGGGGAGGCGGGTAAAGCTCCCTAGTAACGCCTGATGAGCGAGACGACCTTCCCGTAGATCGACACCTCGTCCCCCCGGAAGACGAGGTCCACCATGGCCGAGTTGGCGGGGCGGAGCACGATCTTGTCGCCCTTGCGGGAGAAGGTCTTGATCGTCGCCTCTTCGCCGGGGATGCCGGCGACGACGATGTCGCCCTTCTCGGCGGTGGGCTGCTGGCGGACGACGACGTGGTCGCCGTCGAAGATGCCGGCCTCGATCATCGAGTCGCCCCGGACCCGGAGCATGAACACCGGACCCTCGCCGGTGTAGTCGGCCGGGAGGGGGAGCACCTCCTCCACGTTCTCGGCCGCGAGGACGCCGGTACCGGCGGCGACGTCGCCCACGAGGGGCACGTGGCGGACGGGCCGGCGCTCGATGTTGGCGCCTGACGACGGCTCGAACTGCACGTTGAGGGCCCGCGGCTTGGTGGCGTCGCGCAGCAGGTAGCCCTTGGCCACGAGGGCGCTCAGGTGGGCGTGCACGGTCGACGTGGACGTGAGGCCCACGGCCGCGCCGATCTCCCGGACGCTCGGCGGGTAGCCCCGGCGGCGCGCCTCCTCGTCGACGAACTCGAGGATCTGACGTTGCCGGGGGGTGAGGTCCTTCATCAGGGCGCCTCCTGGTGGTCAGTGGCAGGGACGCTAGCACGAATGGCCGTTCGGTGCAAACATACGTTTGTGGACGACTCGGGAAAGGCGGGCCGGTACCGTGGCTGCGTGCGCTGCCCGTACTGCCATGGGATGGACGACAAGGTCATCGACTCCCGCATGGCCGACAGCGGCGCGGCCACCCGCCGGCGGCGGGAATGCCTGGCCTGCGGCCGGCGGTACACGACCTTCGAGCGCGTGGAAGAGGCGCCGCTGGTCGTGGTGAAGCGCTCGGGAGTCCGGGAGCCGTTCGAGCGGGCCAAGATCCTCGACGGGATCCGCCGGGCGGCCAAGAACCGTCCGATCAGCGAGGACGACATCGCCGCCCTGGCGGCGGGCGTGGAGGAGCTGGTCCGGGAGGAGGGGTCCGAGGTCGGCAGCGAGACGGTGGGCAAGGCCGTGCTCGACCGGCTGCGGGCCCTCGACCCGGTCGCCTACCTGCGCTTCGCCTCGGTCTACAAGGGCTTCGAAGACCTCACCGACTTCGAGCGGGAGGTCGGCCTGCTGCAGAAGACGACCATCCCCAAGGGCGCGTCGCCCGACGTCTGAGGCTCGGGGGAGGCAGGTGAAGCTTGCCTCGGGGGAGGCGGGTGAAGCCCCCTAGTGCAGCCATGCACAAATGCAAACAATCGCGAACGCCTCCTGACCTGCCGCTTCACCGACGGCACTCAGTTGACGTTCATGTAGTTCGGGTGCTGTAATTACACTTGATCTCGTGGTCCTCTCCCCGATAGACCACAACATCTTGTGGTTGGTGCGGTAGGACCGGGTTTCGGAAGCAGCACCCCAGGGCCACATTTTTCCGAGGAGGCGAGCGGTTATGGCGATGGCGCCGGACCAGGTGGGAATCGGCATTCGACGGCACTTCACCCGGGCGGGGGAACACCCCTACGACTCGGTGGAGTGGGAGCGCCGTGATGCCCGGATCCCCAACTACAAGTCCGGCGGCGACGCCTTCTTCCAGCCCGGCGTCGAGTTCCCGGTCACCTGGTCGCAGAACGCCACCAACATCGTCGCCCAGAAGTATTTCCGGGGGCAGTTGGGCACCGCGGAGCGGGAGTGGTCGCTCCGCCAGGTGATCGACCGGGTAGCCGACACGATCGCCGACTGGGGGGCGTGCGACGGCTACTTCCTCGGTGAGGCGGAGGCCGACGCCTTCCGCGACGAGCTCAAGTACCTCCTGCTCCACCAGCGGGCGGCGTTCAACTCGCCGGTCTGGTTCAACATCGGGGTGAAGGGCGTGCCGGCCCAGGCCAGCGCCTGCTTCATCCTCGCCGTCGAGGACGAGATGTCGGCCATCCTCAACTGGTACGTCGAAGAGGGCACGATCTTCAAAGGCGGCTCCGGCTCGGGGATCAACCTGTCCAACATCCGGTCGTCGATGGAGCCGCTGAAGGGCGGGGGCACGGCCAGCGGGCCGGTCAGCTTCATGCGGGGCGCCGACGCCTCGGCCGGCACCATCAAGTGCCTCCACGCCGACACGGACCTCGTCACCGACCACGGCGTCGTCCCGATCCGGGCCGTCGCCCCGGGCTGGAAGGTCCTCACGCGCCACGGCATGAAGACGGTGGAGGCCGTCCACGACAACGGCATCCGGCCGCTGGTGAAGGTGCGGACGGGCCTCGGCGACGAGATCCTCTGCACGCCCGAGCACAAGTTCCTGGTGCGGGGCGCCGACGGCGAGGCATGGCGGGAGGCCCATCGTCTCCGCCCCGACGACTACGTCATGGTCGATCTCGGCCACACCGACTACGGCACGCTCCAGCGACTCGAGGCGGAGGAGCCCACCGGGGTGGGCGAGGCGGCGCTTCCGGCGGTGCTCGACGAGGCCTTCGCGGTCTGGCTCGGCTGGGCCCACGGCGAGGGCCGGCTCAAGCCGGTGGCGGGCAGCGGCGCGCTCAACATCCACCTCGACGGGGAGGACAAGGCTCTCGTCGAGCGGTACCGGAGCTTCACCCAGAGCGTGTTCGGGCGGGAGGCGACGGCCCGCACCGCCCGGGGCGGCGACGCTCCGCCCGCCACGGTCTGCCCGCCCCGGGTGGCCCGCTTCCTGCAGGTGAACGGCCTGTGGCGCAACGGATCACAGACGATCCCGCGCGTCGTCCGGTCGTCCCCGGCCGCCGTCCGGGCCGCATTCCTGGCCGGCCTGTTCGAGTCGGACGGGCATGTACAGCACGGCGTTCCCACCCTGTGGGCCAAGCGCCGCAACCTGGCCATCGAAGCCCACCGGCTCCTCCTTTCCGTCGGCATCCCGTCCAAGGTCACGCAGACCGTCGCGCCGCCCCCGCCCAGGCGCACGGGTGCTGCGGCCGACACCGACGCGGCCATCAGAGAGGAGAACAGCGCCGGGGCCGTCCCCACGAGCGGTCCCGACGGCCTGTACCGGGTGAGGATCGTCGGCGAGGAGGGTGTGCGCCGCTTCGCCAAGCTGGTCGGGTTCGTCTCCGAGGGCAAGGCCCGTCTGCTGGAGGCGGCGCTGCGCCGGCCCCAGGGGTTCGAGGCCAACTGGTTCTTCCCCCACGTCGACTGCGAGCTCGAGCGCATCGGGTTCTCCCGCCCGGCGTTGCGGGCGGCGATCTCGGCTCACCGCCTCGACACCAACCCCTACGGGATGAGCCTGGCCCGGGCGGCGTCGGTGCAGGAGGCCTTCCCGGCCGAGCTCGACGGGGCGTTGGCCCGCTTCGCCCAGGGGGACGAGCTGTACGTGCCGGTGACGGTCGAGGCGGACGAGGAGGACGTCACCTACGACCTGACGATCGAAGGCATCCACGAGTACCTCGTGCACAACGCCGTGACCCACAACTCCGGGGGCAAGACCCGGCGGGCGGCCAAGATGGTCATCCTCAACGTCGACCACCCCGACATCGAGCAGTTCCTGTGGTGCAAGGCGGTCGAGGAGCGCAAGGCCCGGGCGCTGGCCGCGGCCGGCTTCGACATGGATCTCGACGGTTCCGACTCGCACTCGATCCAGTACCAGAACGCCAACAACTCGGTGCGGGTCACCGACGAGTTCATGGAAGCGGTGGTCAACGACCGCGACTGGGACCTCAAGGCCGTGACAACCCGCGAGACGATGAAGACGCTGCGGGCCCGCAAGCTCCTGCGGGAGATCTCCGAGGCGGCGTGGGAGTGCGCCGACCCCGGGATGCAGTTCGACACCACGATCAACCGCTGGCACACGGCGGCCAACACCGGCCGGATCAACGCCAGCAACCCGTGCTCCGAATACATGCACCTCGACAATTCGGCCTGCAACCTGGCCAGCCTCAACCTGCTCAAGTTCCTGAACGACGACGCCAGCTTCGACGTCGAGGCGTTCAAGGGGGCGGTCGAGGTCGTGTTCACCGCTCAGGAGATCCTGGTCGGCAACGCCGACTACCCGACCCGGAAGATCGGCGAGAACACCCGCCGGTTCCGCCAGCTCGGCCTGGGGTACGCCAACCTCGGCGCCCTGCTCATGGCCCAGGGCCTGCCCTACGACTCCGAGGCCGGCCGGGCCTGGGCGGCCGGCATCACCGCCCTCATGACGGGCCATGCCTACGCCACCAGTGCCCGTACCGCGGGCCGGATGGGGCCCTACGCCGGGTACGCCGAGAACCGGGAGCCGACGCTCGAAGTGCTACGCATGCACCGGGCCGAGGTCAACGCCATCGACGGCGCGCTGGTGCCGGAGGACGTCCTCTCCGCCGCCCACCAGGCGTGGGACGAGGCGGTGGAGTTGGGCGAGGCGCACGGCGTCCGCAACTCGCAGGCCTCAGTCCTCGCCCCCACGGGCACCATCGGCCTCATGATGGACTGTGACACCACCGGTATCGAGCCGGACCTGGCGCTGACGAAGGCCAAGAAGCTCGTGGGCGGCGGCACGATGTTCATCGTCAATCAGACGGTGCCCCGGGCTCTGCGGCGGCTCGGCTACTCGGCGGAGCAGGTGGAGAAGATCGTCGCCTACGTTGACGAGCACAAGACGATCATCGGCGCTCCCGCCCTGCGGGTCGACGACCTGCCGGTGTTCGCCTGCGCCATGGGCGACAACTCCATCCACTACATGGGCCACGTGAAGATGATGGCGGCGGTGCAGCCGTTCATCTCCGGCGCCATCAGCAAGTGCGTGGTGGGGGAGACGCTGGTGTCGACCGGCGACGGGCTCGTCCGCATCGGCAGCCTCTACCAGGGAGAGAAGCCCGACAGCTTCCGCGACGAGGTCATCGAGGTCGCCTCCCTCGACGGCGTCCGCAAGACCGACGCCTTCTACTACGGCGGCACCCGTCCGGTGCGGGAGGTCGGCCTCCGGTCGGGCCACAAGGTGATCGGCACGCCCAACCACCGCCTCCTCGTGGCGGCGAAGGACGGGCTCGAGTGGCGGCGCCTCGACGAGATCGAAGAGGGCGAGGCGGTGGCGCTGCGCTACGGCGCCGAGCTGTGGTCGCTGCTGCCCGCCCGGCTCGACGGTTTCGAGGCCGGCGAAGTCGCCGACGCCTGGCAGGTGCCGGGCGAGATGAGCGGCGATCTGGCCTTCCTCCTCGGCGCCTTCGCCGCCACCGGCCGGGTGTCGGAGTCGACAGCCACGGTCACGATCAGCCACCCCGCTCCGCCGGTCCTCGACCGGCTGGCTGCCGCCTGGCGCAACCTGTTCGGCCTCGAGGCCCGGATCGTCACCGCCGCCCAGGGGTACGGGGGTGTCCCCAGCGAAGACGGGCGCTGCCCGCAGGTGGCGGTGACGTCGGAAACGGCGGTCGCCTTCCTGCAGTTCGTGGCGGGGCCTGAGAAGTCAACGTTCCGGCGGATCCCGGCGGCAGTGTTGGCCTCGCCCCGCGACGTGGTGCTGGCCTACCTGCAGGGCCTGCTGGCCGCCGCCGGCGTCGCCCGCATCGCGGGGGCGGCCACGATCACGATCGGGCTGGCGTCCGCTCCGCTGCTCGACGACCTCCAGTCGGTCCTCACGAACCTCGGCGTCGTGCACCGGCGGGTCGACAGCGAGGTCGTGGTCACCGGTGACGCCGCCCGGGATCTGTTCGACCTCGTGCCGCCGTCGGACACCCACACCCTGGCCCAGGCGGCCGAAGTGTTCGGCACCCGGGACCTGCCCGGCTCGGCCGGCGACTTCGTGCCCGGCCTGTCGCCCCGGGAGCTCTACCTGCTGGTGCCGACCGAGCACCGGGAGGATTGGGTCTTCCTCCGGGACGCCAAGTTCCGCCACGTGACCCGGGCGACGCTCGACGCGGTGGCGGCCCTTCCCGGCGTGGCGTTGACCGACTGGCTGGCCACGGTGGTGGCCGACGGCCTCCACTTCAGCCCGGTCGAGCGGGTGGCGTCGGCGGGCGAGCGGGAGGTCTACGACCTGTCGGTACCGGTGTCCCACGCCTTCGTGGGCAACGGGATCGTGAACCACAACACGATCAACATGCCGGAGGAGGCCACGGTCGAAGACGTGGAGGATCTCCACGTCGAGGCGTGGCGCATGGGCCTCAAGGCGATCGCCATCTACCGGGACAACTGCAAGGTCGGCCAGCCCCTGTCGGTGCAGAAAAGCGCGTCGAGCGCGGCGCCGGTGGAGACGCGGATCGAGCGGGTCGTAGAGACGATCGTGCTCCAGGAGCCCGTCCGCCAGAAGTTGCCCCGGCGGCGGAACTCCAAGACGTTCTCGTTCCGGGTGGCCGACTGCCATGGCTACGTGATCGTGGGCGAGTTCGAGGACGGGCGTCCCGGCGAGATCTTCCTCAAGGTGGCCAAGCAGGGATCGACGCTGGCCGGGATCATGGACGCCTTCGCCATCTCGGTGTCGCACGGCCTCCAGTACGGCGTGCCGCTCAAGGCCTTCGTCGACATGTTCACCAACATGCGCTTCGAGCCGGCCGGGATCACCGACGATCCCGAGATCCGGCTGGCTTCGAGCCTGGTCGACTACATCTTCCGGCGGATGGCGGTGGAGTACCTCACCTACGAGGAGCGGGTCGACATGGGGATCCTCACCATCGGGGAGCGCACCCAGCCGACGCTGCCCGGGGTCGAGGAGTCGTCGACCGTGCGGGAATCGTCGGTCGACCTCGACCCGCCGTCACCCGACCTCAGCCTCGACCTGACCGAACGGCCGTCGTCCGAGCGGCCTCCGGCGTCGCCGCCTCCTCCTCCGGCCACCCCGGCGGCCGGGCCGCCCCCGGCCGGCCCCCGGGCCGCCGCCGTGCCCGAAGGCTCCCGCCGCATCGACGCCCCCTACTGCTACGGCTGCGGGATGGAGATGCAGCGGGCCGGCAGCTGCTACGTGTGCTCGTCCTGCGGGGCCACCAGCGGCTGCTCGTAGGACGAACGAATCTCGAAGCGCGCCCCAAAGGGCCGCCTGCGGAGGGGGCGCGGTCGTGGGACACTGCGTTCGGCGAAGGAGGTCGACATGGCGATGACCGAGATGGGGACGGACGAATTCGAACGGCTGCTCGAGGCCGAGGTCGGCCACGGGCCGCGACCGCTCGACCCGGGCGGCCGGCTGAGCGGACGATGGACGGCGGTGCTGACCCTGGCCTGGCTGGCGATCTTCAGCCTCGGGGTGGCGCTCGAGCCGAAGCCCGCCGACGGGAACGCCATGCCCGTCCTGGGCGCCATCCTCGAGACCGGGCTCATGGTCGGCTGGATGGTCATGGCCGTCGGCTTCCTCCAGCGGCGCCGCTACGGCGCATTCGGCTCCCTCGGCGCAGCGGTCGTGCTGGTGGCCATGACGATCGCCTGCCCGCTCAGCGGCCACCACGCCGGCATCGGCGCCTGGTGGTGGTTCGAGGTCGCCGGCGCCATGGCGCTCGTCGGTGCCAGCGGAGCGGCGCTGCAGTCGGTCTGAAGTCCTCGTCCAACCCGATGTCGCGCCGCCGCCCCGGCGGCGGCGCGACCAGGCGCGCTACAGCGCCACGATGGCGACGATGGGCTTGCCCAGGATCTGGGCGCCCGTGGAGCCCTGGTAGTTGGCGTCGCCGAAGTTGAAGACTCCGCCGTCGGAGGCGACGAACCAGTAGCCGTTGCCGGTGGGCGTGGCGGTCATGGAAACGATCGGCTTGTTGAGTTTGAGGTCGCCGGTGGAGCCGTAGAAGCGGGCGTCGCCGAAGGAGAAGATTCCGCCGTCGGTGGCGACCATCCAGTAGCCGTTGCCGGTGGGGGTGGCGGCCATGCCGACGAT
>JAUZEX010000671.1 GCA_030838815.1 Actinomycetota bacterium | reverse complement strand
GTGTGGGTCCTCGAGGACCTGGCCGTGTGGCGGCTCGACAGAGAGCGGCCGGTCGGTTCCCCGTTCTGGCCTCCGGTGTTCGACGACGAGCTGGTGGAGCTGGTTGCGTCCCGGTTGCCGTCGCTGGAAGCATGCCTCGGCCGGCCGTTCATCTGCGAGGTCCCGCCGCTCGACGTCTACGCCGGAGAACTCGACCTCCCCGAATTCTTCTCGGCCCTCACTCGGAGAACCGGCTGCGGGCTCGTCCTCGACGTGAGCCACTGGTTGCGCTACGCGCAGCTGCGTGACGTGGCCCCGGAGGCGCACTGGAGCCGGTTCCCGATGGCCCAGGTCATCGAGCTGCACGTCTCTGGGGGGCGACGCGTGACCGGTCCCCGCTGGTATGACGAGGAGCATTCGGCTGCCCTCCTGCCCGAATGCCTCGACCTCCTGGCGGCGGCCCTGGCCGCCTGCCCGCAGGCCCGGGCGGTCACGGTCGAATCCCACGGCGCTCCTCCCGAGGTGGTGCTGGCATCGCTGGAGGCCGCGGCAACCGTCCCGGCCGTAGCCGCCCTCCGCCGACGGGGCCCGCCGTTTCGTGGTCGACGCCCCCCGAGATCCGCGACCAGTTCCGGAGCACCGCCCGCCCTCGATCTTGAGCGTCTCGCCCGCCCGGGGCCGATCCGGGTCCGCCGCCGCCAGCGGACGATGCGCCGGCTCCTGGAACAGCCCCGTGACCGGATCGCCGCCAACCGGGGCGGGCTCGGTTCGCCGGTCGACGACGAGGACCGCCGGGCCTTCACCGTCTGCCCGCCGGCGGCCTGGGAGGAAGCATCCCGGCGGCGGTTGGCCAAGCTCGGCGGGCTCCCGCCCATCGCCGCGATCGTCCTGCGGGAGACCTGGGGAGACCCCGGCGTGGCCTACATCCGCTACGCCGCCGGCGGCCGGGAACTCCCCCGGGGACCGGTCGAACCTCTTGCGCTGCTCGATCTCCTCGTCGAGGCGGAGGACCTACCGCCGTGGGCCCGCGACACCCTGGCCTTCGAACGTGACGTCCTCCGCGTGGCGGGCGGACTCCGGCCCGCCAGCCCGTACGTCGACAGGAAGGGCGGTGGAGTGCTCGTCTCGTACCCTCGTCCGGTCATCAACACGGTGCGGGCGCTGACCACCGGCGCGTCCCGGCCGGCGGCCCGTCGGCACCTCGTGGAGATGTCATCGGCCGGCGGGCGCCTGACGGTACGCGACGCCGGTCCGGCACCAGGGCCGTGAGCCGAGGATGGCGGTTGGTCCCGACGGCGGAGCTGCTGCCGGTCGCCGAGCGGGAGGCCCGCCGGCTCGGCACCTCGCGGCTCACGGACCTCGAAGGTCTCGATATCCTCGGTGTTCCCTGCTGGCAGGCCACCCGGCCGTCGGCGGTGGCGGCCCCGGGGAACATCACGGTGCTCACCGGGAAGGCCTGGGACCGGGACGAGGCTCGACTGGGCGCCGTCATGGAGTCCATCGAGCGTCACTGGGCCGAGCAGGCGCCGTTGTCGCTGGTGATGGCCCGGCCTTCCCGGCTGGCCGAACGCGGAGTGCCGCACATCCATCCCGACGACGTACCCCTTCCGGTCGGGATGGCCCTGGCGGATGACCCCGTTCTGGCCTGGGCGTGGGGGACCACGTTGAGCGGGGCCGGTGGTCCGGAGGCGGCGGCAACGCTGGTGCCGGCTCATGAGGTGCTGTGCCCGTTCACGCCGCCGCCGGAGACCGGTCATCCGCCCGTGTGGCGCAGTGCCGGCCTGGCGGCCGGCGCCAGCATGGTCGAAGCGGTCCTCTTCGGGCTCCTCGAGGTCGTCGAGCGGGATGCGGTCGCAGTGGCCGAGGTTGCCCGGCAGAGCGTGAGCGTCGACCTCGACGCCTGCCCGTCGCCCCGGCTGGCGGCCCTCCGGGTCCGCCTCGCCGACCACGGCGTCGCCCTCGAGGTGAAGCGGCTCGAAGGCATCGGCGGTGTACCCGTCTTCGCCGCCTGCCTCGACGACCGGAAGTGGCGCGATCCAATGGGGCTGGTGGCGGGCTACGCCGCCCACCCTGACGAACTCGAGGCTCTCGAGGGCGCCGTCCTCGAGGCCGTCCAGACCCGACTGACCGTGGTGGCGGGAGCCCGCGAGGACCTCGACGGCCACGGGCGCCTCCGCCGGGCGGGCTACCAGTCGGCCCGGCAGGCACTCTCGTGGTGGCTGGACCCGACCGAGGCCCGCTGCGGTGTGTCCGCCGTCCGGCAAGACCCACCCACTGACCCGTCTGCCGCCCTCTCGGGGCTCCTCGCCGACCTTGGGACTGCCGGCTTCGACCGGGTGGTGACCGTCGCCCTTTCACCTCCCGGGGCGGCCGTCGCGGTGGCGCGGGTCGTGGTTCCCGGCGCCTCCCACATCTGTGGATCCGCCGTCCGCCTCGGCCGCCGCTTGAGCGGAGCCCGCCGGTCGTGAGCGGTCCGCTCCGTCCCGTCCTGCGGCCTCAGACCGGCCGCCTGGCCCTCTCCGTCGCCGCCGCGCTGGCCGGGATGGTGGGGGCGGCGGTCACGCCCGTGTTCGTGCAGCGGGGGATCGACGCCGCGATCAGCGGTCGGGGCCAGGTGACCGGCTGCGTGGCCGGGCTGGTCGTGGTGGGCATCGCCCGCGGTCTGTTCACGCTCGTCCGCCGCTGGTACGGCGGCCGGGCCTCGATCGACGTCGAGGCCGGGCTGCGGCGTGCCATCCACGACCACCTGCACCGGCTCGATCCCGCCGGCGCCGGCCGATTCACCCCGGGCGACGTCTTCAGCCGGGCCAACGGTGACGTGTCCCAGATCGGCCAGTTGATCGCCTCGCTGGGGATCATTCTGGGAAGCGTCGCCTACGTCGCGGTCTCCGTCGCGGTGATGTTCGCCTACAGCGTCCCGCTGGCGCTCGTCGTACTCCTCGTCCTCCCGGTGGTGGTGGGTGTCAGCCGCTCGATGAGCCATCGGCTGCTCGCCGCCAACCGGAAGGCGCAGGCCAGCCGCAGCCGCATGGTGACGGTGGCCGAAGAGGCGGTGCGGGGCGTGCGGCTCGTCAAAGGCTTCGGCCAGGAGAGCCGGGAGCTGGCCCGGTTCAGGGGGAGTGCTGGCGACGTCTTCCACGACCGGGTGGCGACGCTGCGACTCGAATCCCGCTACGGCGCCGCGCTGCAGATAGTCCCCGGCGTCGGCCTCGCCGTCGTCGTCGCCCTCGGCGGGCGATTGGCGCTGGACGGCCGGGTCTCGACCGGCACGCTGCTCGCGTTCTCCAGCTACCTCGTCCAGCTCGCAGCCACGGTGCGGCTCCTGGCCAATGGGCTCTCGGTCGCGCAGGGCGCCCGGGCGGGAGCGCTACGGGTCGCCGAGCTCCTCGCCGCCACCCCCGCCGTGGCGGAGGGCCGCCGCGCCCGAAGCGCACTTCCGGGGCCTGGCCGCGTCCACTTCGACGACGTCACCGTGACGTACGGTCCGGGCCCGCCGGCGCTCGACAGGTTCAGCCTCGACGTGGCTCCCTGCGAGACGGTGGCCCTGGTGGGGGCGAGCGGATCGGGGAAGACAACTGCTGCGCTCCTCCTGGCCCGGCTGCGCGACCCGGATGGGGGCCGGGTCCTGCTCGATGGTGTCGACCTACGGGACCTGACCCTGGAGTCGCTCCGCACCGAGGTCGGCGTGGCCTTCGAGGATCCGGTCGTCTTCTCCGGGACGGTGGCCGACAACATCGCCTTCGGGACGCCGGCGGCGACCCCGGTCCAGATCCGGGCTGCGGCCGAGGCGGCCGGTGCCCACCGGTTCATCGCCGGCCTGCCGGACGGCTACCGGACGGCGGTCGGCGAGGGCGGCGTGTCCCTCTCGGGAGGACAGCGCCAACGGGTGGGCCTCGCCCGGGCGCTCCTGCGCCCGAGCCGCGTCCTCGTGCTCGACGATCCAACCGGCGCAGTCGACGTCGGCACTGAGTTCGAGATCCTGGAGTCGCTCAGGCCCGTCCTGACTGGCCGCACCGTGATCCTGGTCGCCCGTAGCCCGTCGACCGTGTCCCTCGCCGACAGAGTGGCGATTGTGGACGGTGGCCGGGTTGTTGACCAGGGCACACCCGAGGAACTGCTGCAGCGGAGCCGACGCTACCGGGAACTGATCACCGAGGCCTCGTGGGACGATGGCGGTCCGGCGACGCCGCCTCGGAGCAACGATCCCGGGCTCGGAACGGGGCGGACGCCGGTTCGCCGACCCGTCGACAACGAGGCCGACACCGGCGGCAGGGGTGCCGCCTCCACCGCGGCGCTCTCCCTGGGTACCGTGGTGCTCGCCGACAAGCGGTCATTCTTCGCTGCTGTCGCCGCACTCCTCCTCGACAGCCTCCTCCCGCTCGCCGGGCCGGTCGTGTTCAAGGTAGGCATCGACCGGGGACTGCTGCCCGGGTCGCCAATGGTCCTCTGGGGCGCGGCCCTCACCCTCCTGGCCCTCGCCGCCGCCGGCTCGGTGGCGGCCTGGCGGTCGGCCCTGCTGAGCGGACTCGTGGCCGAGCGGGCCCTGTTCCGAATCCGGGTGCGGGTCTTCGCTCACCTCCAGCGGCTGAGCCTCGACTTCTACGAGCGCCAACCCTCGGGGGCGGTCCTGAGTCGCGCCACCAGCGACATCGACGCCCTGGCGATGTTCCTCCGGGATGGCGCCGCCTGCCTGCTGGTCAGCCTGATCCGCCTGCTCGGCATGGCCGTGGTGCTCGTCGCCCTGGACGGAAGGCTGGCGGCGGCCGCCCTGGTGTTCGTGCCGGTCCTGGCCGCCGCCACGGTTCGCTTCCGGAGGATCTCCGACGCCGCCTATGGCCTCGAACGGGAGCGCCTGGCGACGGCCAACGCCATGCTGCAGGAGGCCCTTTCCGGACTTGCCCTCACCTGGGCGTGCGGTGAGCAGAGGAGGCAGGACCGCCGGTTCGCCGAGGCGATCGACGGGCACCGGCGCGCGCAGCTGGCGGGACAGCGGGCCAGCTGCGCCTACTTCCCGCTGGTCGAGTTCACCGGCTCCGCCGCCAGTGTCACCGTCTTGGGAGTCGGCGCCTGGCTGGTGGCCGCCGGCAGCCTCACGCCCGGGGGGCTGGCCGCCTTCATCCTCTGTCTCACCCAGCTCTTCGCTCCCGTCCAGCAGCTTGGTTCGGTCTACGACGCCTACCAGCGCGCCCGGGCCGCAAGGCGCCGCCTGGAAGAGCTGCTGGCCGAACCGGTGACGGTGGTCGAGAGCAGCGACGCCGCGCCGCTCGACGCATCCGGGCATGACCTCATCCTCGACCATGTCTGCTTCCGGTATCCCGGTGCCGCCGGTGAGGCGTTGCGGGACGTGAACCTGGTGATCCCGGCCGGCCAGACCCTGGCCTTGGTGGGGGAGACGGGCGCCGGCAAGTCCACTCTGCTCAAGCTGCTGGCCCGCTTCTACGACCCCACTGACGGTTCGGTGCTGGTCGGGTATCGGGACCTCCGCTCGGTGAGGGGTTGGCGGCAGCAGCTCGGCATCGTGCCACAGGAGGTCACCCTGTTCTCCGGTACGGTCCGGGACAACATCGCATACGGTCGGCCGGACGCTACGGACGCCGAAGTGCGAGAAGCGGCGCGGCAGATGGGCGCCGACGAGATCATCAAAGCCCTTCCGAATGGGTTCGACACGATCGTCGACGCTCGGGGCCACGCACTCTCGGCCGGTCAGCGCCAGCTCGTCGGCCTGGCCCGGGCCCACCTCACCGACCCGCAGGTGCTCCTGCTCGACGAGGCGACGTCGCAGCTGGACCTCACCACGGAGGCGCGCGTCCGCCGGGCCATGGACCGGGTGACCGTGCGGCGCACCACGGTCCTGATCGCCCACCGCCTGTCCACTGCCCGCCGGGCCGATCGCATCGCCGTCCTCCAGGACGGGCGGGTGGTGGAAGTGGGCACCCACGCCGAACTCCTCGCCCGCGGAGCCTGGTACTCCCACCTGTGGTCCACCTGGGAGTCGGCGATGTGCGCAGGTACCGGTCTTGCCACGTAGCGTGAACGGCTGGTGGCCGCTCGGCGACGCCCCAGACGGATTCCTGACTGGCCCCTTTGTGGTCCCGGGATCTCATCAGCGAGATCGACTGCGGTCGGAATCGATCGTGGTGGAGGTGACTCCGGTGTCGCGGAGTCGGTACCTCTCGATCTTTCCGGTGGCCGTGCGGGGGAGGTCGACAGCCCAGTCGATGTAGCGGGGCAGCGCGTAATGGGGGAGCCGCTCGGCGCAGAAGGCCAACAGGTCGTCGACCGTCACCTTGGCGCCCGGCCGGGGGACGACGGTGATCATTACATCGTCCTCCGCTTCGTCGGCGGCCACGGCGTAGGCGGCCGCATCGGCGATGGCGGGATGGGAGGCGACGACTTCCTCGATCTCGGCCGACGAGACGTTGTGGCCCCGCCGCCGGATG
>JAUZEX010000667.1 GCA_030838815.1 Actinomycetota bacterium | reverse complement strand
CGCACAGGTGGCGTCGTCGGCCCAGGTGCCGGCGCCGGGAACGGGACTGTCCCCGACCCGGCCGGGGAGCTGGCCATTGCGACCGCCGGTCGACGTGGCGGCGGCGAGGTGCCCGTCGCCATCCCGGGCCACGGCGCCGACCGTCGAGCCGCCCACGGCCCCTCCCCCAGGGCCGGTCACCCGGCCGGCGGTGGCGGCCGGCGGCCGGCGGGCCAGCTCGCGGCGCCGCCGTTCGGTGACGAACCAGTCCTCCGGCTCGAAGGCGAGCCCGGCGGCGCGGGCGAACGCCACGGCACCGGGCCCGGCCAGGAGGACGTGGCGGCCGTCGTCCATCACGGCCCGGGCCGCCTGCACCGGGTGGCGTACCCCGGTGATGGATGCGACACCACCCAGCCGCCGGCCCCGCCCGTCCGCCACCGCGGCGTCCATCTCGACCGTTCCGGCGGCGGTGAGGGCGGAGCCGCGGCCGGCGTTCCACTCCTCGTCGTCCTCGAGCGCGGTCACCGCCGCGATCACTGCGTCAACGGCGGCGCCCCCGTCGGCCAGCAGCGACAGGCCGGCCCGGAGGGCGGCCGTCAGACCGGCGGCCTGGCGGGGCCATCGGGAACCGCCGTCGGCTTCGTCGTCGGCGGCGGCACCGGCCCCGCCATGGATCGCGAGCACCGCCGGCGGCCGCATCCGGCGAGGTTAGGTTATGGGGCGGGCAAGACCGCGGCCGCCCAGTAGACGACCATGTCACCACCCTGCGCCCGAGCCCGTTTGAGCATCCGGGCCAGCATCGCCTGGGCACGGGCGTCGACGGAGCCGATTCGGGCGAGGTCGACCACCACCCGGCGCTGACCGGTCTGCAGGATCCCGTTGAGCACCGCCCGCAGCCGGCCGGCGGAGTCCGAATCGAGGTCTCCGGAGACCGACACGGCGACGGCGTCGCCGGTGAGGCCGACGACGATGTTGAATTCCGGAGGCAACACGATTCCCACTCCAGTCACGGCCGGTCCGCCCGGGCCGGCCAGACAGCTCATTACCCGGCACGGGTCGCTTCCAAGCCGGCGAAACTGAGGAGGCACCATGGCCGACGCCGCCGACCACTACGAGGCTGCCACCGTCCGTATCGCCGGGATCGTCAGAAACCTCGACGATCGCCAACTGGCCACGCCGGTGCCGGCCTGTCCGGGTTGGACGGTGCGCGACCTCGTCTGCCATCTCACCGGCGTGGCCAAGGACGTCACCGCTAACAACATGGCCGGCGCCCCGGGTCGGGCGTGGACCGACGCCCAGGTCAACACCCGTACCGACGTCCCTCTCGCCGGCGTCCTCGAGGAGTGGGAGGCCCTCGTCCCGGTCGTCCGCCGGTTCATGGGCGAAGCCCCGGCCCTGATGGGATCGATCCTGGTCAGCGACGTCACCGCCCATGAGCACGACCTGCTGGCGGCGGTGGGCAGAACGGGCGACCGTGACGGAGGGACCGTCCACTTCGCCTTCGAGGGGCTGGTGGGCCGTGTCGGCACGAAGCTGACCGAGGCCGGGAAGCCCGCCCTGCGGGTCGTCGCCGGCGACCGGGAGCTCGTCGCCGGCGACGGGGAGCCGGCGGCCACCGTCACCTGCTCCCCGTTCGAGTTCATCCGGGCGTTCACCGGCCGCCGGAGCCCGGATCAGCTCCGGGCGCTCTTCACCGCCGGCGATCCGGAGGTCTTCGTCGGGTCGATGTCGGTCTTCGAGCCCCGCCCTGATCCCCTGGTCGAGTAACGCCGGGGCCGCCCGCTCCAGAGGTGGATCCCACGGCTGGCACCAACAACAACACAGCGCCATCCACGCCGCCCGCAACGGGGTCAGCCCTGCGTTCACCGCCGTCGGGGCGGTAGCGTTGCCGTCATGGTCCGATTCCGACTCGTGCCGGAACGGTCCTCGTTGGCCATCGACGCCCGTTCCAACGTGGGCCCCATCCGTTGGGAGGCCGCGGGGCTCCGGGGCGGGTTCGAGGTGGTGGAGGCCAGCCCGGAGGTCGTCGACCCCCGCAAAGTGGAATGGGCCGAAGTGGAGCTCTCCGTCGAGAGCCTGACCTCCGGCAACTCTCTCTACGACGCCGAGTTGCAGCGGCGGATCGACGGCCGGGCGTACCCGACGGCCCGGGTCGCGCTGCGCCACGTCGACCCGGTCGGAACGGGCAACCGGTACCAGCTCCAGGGCGATCTCACCTTTCACGGGGTGACGCGATTGCTGACGGGGACGGTCGTCGTCGCCTTCCCGGCGGCCGACGTGGCGCTGGTCTACGGCGAGAAGGTCATCGACATCCGAGACTTCGACGTCCCCTCCCCGGCCGTCCTCATGCTCAAGATCCTCCCCGACGTCCGGGTGCGGATGAGCCTCGAGGCGCAGCGGGACGATTGATCCGGTAGCCGGGGGCTGAGCAGGCGAAAGGGGCAGTCGGCATGGAAACGCTCTTCGGGATCGTCATCGGGTACGTGCTGCGGGGCACGACCGGCAGCCAGGGCTTCAGCGAGGTCCTCGAGCAGTCCAAAGCGGTGACCGAATCCGACGAGTTCAGGGGGCTCGTCCGGGCCATGCGCCACCATGGCGTCACGGTGCTCCACGACCTGTCGGTCACCCTGGCGCAGCGGGCGGAGGGCTTCGCCGGGCTCCTCGAGCCCGAGCCGCTACCGGACCCGCCGAACCCCTGGGCGCACTGGGGAATGTCGCCGGGCGGGAAGGAAGGCCCGGACTGACCTGATTCCCAGATTCGCCTCAGGTTCCGCCCGTCCCGGCCGAAGGGAGGGATTACCAAGCCAGGAGGGTCGATGCCGGCTGCCCCGGTGAGGAAGAACGCGACCGAGGAATCGAACACGCGAAATCAGGGCCGCCTGTGATCCCGACCGGAGACGCCGGCGGTGCCGTCGCCGATCTCGTCGTCATCATCGAACGCTCGTCGGACGCCGTCCTGACCTGCGATCGCACCGGCAGCGTGCTCACCTGGAACCGCAGCGCCGAGCGCCTCTGGGGCTGGGGGCCGGCCGAGGTTCTCGGACGGTCGGCGGCCGACCTGCTCTTCCCCGGGCACCTCCGACCGACGGCCGCCAAACTCGCCGAGCGGGTCCTCGCCGGCGAGACGCTGGAGGACGTCGAGATCGAGGCTCGCCGCCGCGACGGCCTGCTCGTCCCGATCACCGTCAGCTGCTTTCCGCTGGTCGATGGGAACGGGAACGTCCGAGGCGGGTCCCTCGTCGCCCGCGACATCAGCGAGCAGCGGCTGTACCAGGCGACCCTGACCGACAGGGAGGCCCGCCTCCGGGAAGCCGAAGCGCTGGCGCATGCCGGCATGTGGTTATGGGACGCCGCCAGCGACACCGTCCAGTGGTCGGACGAACTGCATCGCATCCACGGGCTCGATCCCCACGACTTCGACGGGACCTTGTGCGGACACCTGGCGCCGGTGATCGCCGAGGATCGGGAACGCGTGGCGGAGGCGATGATCGCCGCCCTCAGCCAAGGGGTCCCCCTCCATCTGGACTACGAGATCGCCCGGCCCTCGGGAGAGCGGCGCTGGGTGTCGGCCCGCGGCGCCGTCACCGCCGACTCATCGGGCCGGACGGTGGGACTCCGCGGGCTGTGCCAGGACGTGACCGAGGCGAAGCGGGCCGAGGAGGCCCTCCGCCGGCAGGCGAGCCTGCTGCGCCTGGTGCAGCGCATCGCCGTGGCCGCCAATGAGTCCAAGACACTCGAGGAGGCGCTGTGGAGCTGCCTCGACGAAGTCTGCGGCCACACCGCCTGGCCGGTCGGGCGAGCCATTTTCGGCGAGACCGA